>NZ_CP043961.1 GCF_008632955.1 Streptomyces tendae | reverse complement strand
GGAGATGAGGTCCTGGATCGAGCGGCCGAGCCGGTCCAGGGAGGGCACCACGAGGGTGTCGTTGGGGCGGAGGTAGTCGAGGCACTTCCACAGTTCCTCACGCTCGGTGTTCCGGCCGGACTTCTTCTCCGCGAAGATCCGGGCGCACCCGGCGCCCTCCAGGGCGCTGATCTGCCGGTCGAGTAGCTGGCCCTTGGTGGAGACGCGGGCGTAGCCGATGAGGACGCCGGAGGGTGCCGCGGGAAAGGTCGTCAAGGGGTCGTCGCCGTCTTCGGCCCACTGGGGAAGTGTCGTCATGGACGGACACCGTACAGAAACCGGTGCCGACAGTTTGTTGGACGCCCCGACTTGTTGGACGGCCTATCTGGACACCGAAGCGCCGTCGCGAGGGCGTCGCCGCCGTCGAGCGGCCCTGTGTCCAACAAAAGATCGGTTGTTGGACGCTGCCGGCCCACGCCACCGTGGGCGGTTTACGTGGCCCGCGCGACGAGCTGTCATACCGCGAGATGCCGAGGCCCTGGGTGCTGAGGGCATCATGCCGAAGAGGGGACCACTGGCATCCGGAGACCGTGCGGCGGATGCTCAGCAACGTCAGTGGCCAACCGCCCAGCCTGCCGGACCAGAAGGACAGAAGGCAGCTCACCGACTGACACGACCAGTGTGAGTTGGAGCACAGCCCCGCGTGCAAGTAGTACACCCGCAAACCTCGTCTGACCAGGTCTTTTTCCCGGTAGCGCTACGAAGGTAAGAGGTTGAGCAACACAATACCCGTCTGCCGAAATCGTGTTCCCCCTCCCCTGCAAAACATCACGTTCTACCGATTTGCGGCTTACGGCATTTGGCGCCTGCTGTCAGTGCCACCAGTACGGTTATGGCTACCGAAAACGCCCTTCGGCTGCATGACGAAGGGAGACCCCCCATCGCGGTCCTCGCTTCCTACGGCCGGCCGCGGGGGGAATCTCCCTCTCGTGTCGTCGAGGCCGTCCGTCCTGCTCAAGGGAGAACTGACCGAGTGACGCCCCTCGAAGGTACAACAGTGACGACCGGAGCGCCCAGCTCCGTATGGCTCACATGGGTAACGGTCCTGACTGGACTCATCTCCATCGTCGCCGTGGTCATCCTGTCGCTGACGCACAACCCGGAAGCCGCGAGCGTCGTTGGCGTTATCGGCACGGCTGTGACCGCCAACGGCGTGCAGATCGGCATACGTAGACGCGGCCGGGAGCCGCTCCAGACCGCCGAATAGATCCATCATCCGGGCCGAGATCGACGCCGGCTGGGTGCGGATACGGCACCTCTCGATGTATTCAAATCGGGGGGCAACAGTCGCGCTCGATCCCCCGAACCGGCTTGTTTCCGCAGGTCATCGCCTTTGTCAGCGGTGGTCCATAAGCATCGAGTACGTTCGGCCGGATTCGGTGAGCCCGCGCGGGCTGCGTAGGCTTGCTCCTGGTGCGTCAGAACGAGGACATCCGGGCCGAGTTCGAGGAGCATCACCCGCGCCAACGGGTTGCTTGAAACCGCGTAGTCCGACCGATCTCGACCCCGGGAGGCAAAAAGATCGCGGCCCCCTGCGCCAACAGGGGGCCGCCGCGTAGCCCGACCCTCTCGTCCAGATTGTCCGAATAGCCCGATCCAAGAGCTTTCGACTGTTAGGAGAAGAAGAATCAGTACCGCCATCGAGCCTAAGGCTCACAACGCCGAATCGTCGAGTTTGAAATGCCTGAAATGCTGCGGTTGGCACCTTTATCGGGGAGTAGTACTACCTGTCATCTCCGCCAACTCCGTTGACGAGCTGGGGAGTGGCCAGTGAGCCTGCTCCTCATCTTCGCCCTCGTGCTGGCAGGTGTTGGCGTCTACATGTCCTACCGGGACCCCAAGCTTGGGGCAGCCATCCTGGTTGGACTCGCCATCATCACGGTGCTGTACCTCATCTGGGAGAAGGACCCGCCGGTCTTCGAGACGGACCGCCCTTCGCCCTCAGCGCCCACTTACGTCCTTCTCGCCGACCCGGGCGGGATCTCAGGGCACGTTCCTACTGGTAGCTCACCTATGCCATCCCCATCTTCGCCACCCTCCTGACGAAGATGACATGGCCAGCGTGAGGTTCGCCCCGATGTTCCTTGCGGAGCATCGGGGCCCTCGCGTTACTAGGGTCAGTAACCCACAACTCGCTGTCCCCGGTTACTGACCCAGGGCGCCCAATCTGCGGCGGCCGGCGGCAGGTCAGGCCGGAAGGCTCGTCGTGGTCCTGGTGCTCGTCGACGTCGGCCCGCTCGACAGGCACGAGCCGCGGCACTTCCTTTTTCTCCCTCTCAGGTGAGGGCCAGTTTCTATAATTCCCGCAGGTCAGGGGTAAACCGTCGCAGTGGACTGTTACCCGGTTCCGCGTGGCAGAGCCCGCCGCCGCGATGCGACAGTGCGAAGAAGTATCAGTCAGCGAGGCCCAGGTCGTCCAAGGTGGCGCCGCCCGCCCAGCTCCGCAGCTGGTGGCCGTCGAGGAGGTGGACGCCTCCCTGGCGGGAGGCCCAGAGCACGTCCGCACGGCTGAAGGCGCCAAGGTGGACCACGACCCGGATCAGGTGGTCGACGCCGGGCCGTCCAGCCTCCCGCAAGGGAGCGGGCCCGCCCGTCACCTTGTTCTCGTCCGCCGTCGCCACCGGGCGGAACGCGACGTCGAGTTCGCGGCCCCGGCGGTCCCGGGCGTACAGGCGCGGCCGCCCCTCCCGCGCGCTCAGGTCGACCACCTGCCAGCCGTCGCGCCGCAGCATCCCCGCGACCGCCACCGCCAGGCCCGGGTCATCGAGCCTGGCCAGCTCCGCCTCGGTGTAGCGGCCACCGCGCCGGCGGGCGACCGACTGGTGCAGGCGCAGGACCGCGGCTGCGGCGACCGCCAGGAGGACGATGCCGAGCACCAGGCCGCCGACACCGAGCGCGCGGTAGAGCCAGCTGAGCAGCAGGACGGGCGCGAGCACGGCCAGGCCGAGACCGATAAAGCCGGGGAGCACGTCGCGCAGCTCCGGCCCGTACCGGCCCTGGGCGCGCAGTTCGGACACGGCCCGCTGCCGTTGTGATCGGCGTGAACCGGGGACGGGCGGCCGGCGCCACCAGACCGGCATGGACAGGCGCCGCCGCTTCGTCATCTGCAGCGCCAACTTGATGACCGACAACGCTTCCCCCTCCGTCCTGCGGTAGAGATACCCGCTCGCCCCCATGCCCCGCCAGTCAGACCCTGGTTTGGCCGAGTCCGGGGATCTGGCGACGAGTCGGCCGCCGTTGAGGGGGCCTGGAATCCTAGTTCCAGCCGCTGGACCTGAGATGGAATTGGAGGCACAGATGACTGACCCTGAGTCGATTAGCTCCGTGGCCTACCCGAGAGCAGCAGGCACGCCGACTCCTCTTGTGCCGTGGCAGTCCCTCGCCGCCGATCCGTCGACCGCCGCCCGGTACGAGGCGAAGGTGTACCGCGGAGGCCCAACGGACTGTCACTGGTGGCTTGGCGCCATCAGCGACTCCGGACACGGAAAGATACGGGCGGGTAGCCGTCCGGCGGGCACCTCCCGCGTAGTCTCGGCCCACGTACTCGGGTGGGCCATCCACCACGGTACGGACGCCCTCCGTGGCGGAGCCGTGGTCATCCGCCACATCTGTGATGAGACCAGCTGTCAGAACCCCGAGCACTGGATGGCAGGGGACCGACTGCAGAACATCCTGGACTTCCAAGCCCGCCGGAACCTGTCCGGTCACGCGCTTGCGGACGTGCGGGGCCCGGCTGGCCGGGCCGTCGCCGTTCGGGACGCCATCCTGGCGGCCGCCCCGGGCCGCGAGGCCGACGCCATCGCCGCCGCTCTTGCGGCTGGGCATCCTTCCGGCGACCACCAGGACGCCCTCTGGTGAGCGAAGCGAGTACACGCTAGGCCGGGCAGGCGCAGCGGGCCCAGAGATCGAGGGTCTGCCTCGCACCGCCGGCGCACCCGCCACCGAAAATCACTCCTGGTAACAGTCGAGGCCCGCCCCGTGCATCCGGGGATCGGGCCTCTGTCGTCTTCCGCACAGCCTACTGGGCTAACCTCCCGCAGCCGTCAACAGTCGCCCACCCAGGCTCCACGTGCGATCACCAGCAGGCCGCAGGACCATCGGACAGATAGGCAGCCAAGAAGGGACCCAGACCACCAACCACGGCCAGGCCAACGGATCTATGAATGCCGCCCAAGACCCAGACCACCTAACAGACAGTCAAACCACAGGCACGAACATCTCTCTAACACACCCTTGCATTACCATCCGATGGCCCGTACCGTGATCATATGACCGCTACCGTGAGCCCGGGATCTGACCCGAGCTACCTGATTGATCAGGTGGGGCGCGGTGGCGAGCACTACTACCTGAAGGCGATCGAGCAGGCCGGAGAACCGGCCGGTATCTGGCTCGGGGATGGCGCCGATGATCTTGGTCTGACGGGTGAAGTCGATCATGCGCTGATGAGCGACATGTACTCGAAGTTCACCGACCCCCGCCTGCACGAGCAGGTTCATGCGTCACTCTCCGCGATCACGGCGGAGCCCGGATCAGACGAGTACAAGGCTCAGGTAGCCGCCATCTACGACGAGGCCCGGGTGGGTCGGAAGCCGATGGACTACACGAAGTCCATCGAGGAGCGGGTGGCCAAAGCGCTGGACGAACTGGGGCCCGACGCGACCCCCGAGCAGCAGCGCGCGGCGGAGCTGAAGGTGCGCCAGAACGCCCCCTCCGCACGGTCGTACTACGACGTCACGTTCTCCGTGCCCAAGTCGTACTCCCTGCTGCACGCGGGGTACCAGATCGAGGCCGCGCGGCTGCGCGACGCCGGCGACATGGAGGGCGCGGCCGAGGCCGCAGCCAAGGCTGACGCCGTGTGGGAATGCGTCATGGAAGGCGTGCAGGCCGGACTGGAATTCCTCCAGGAAGAGGCCGGGTACGCCCGGGACGGGCGCCACGGTGCCAAGGACGCGGACGGCACGCCCACCGGCCGCCAGGTCGACGCGCACCGCTGGACGATCGCGTCATTCCGGCAGCACACGAGCCGGGACAACGAGCCGCAGATGCACGTGCACAACGCGATCTGGAATCGCGTCCAGGCCACGTCCACCGACCCGGTGACCGGCGAGACCCGCACCAAGTGGCTGACGATCGACGGGCAGGAGATCTACCGGCACACGAAGGCCGCCGGGCACCTCTTCGAGAAGACCACGGACGAGGCCCTGTACCGCAAGCTGGGGTTGCGTACGGCGATGCGCCCGGACGGCATGGCCCGCGAGATCGTCGGTATCGGTGAGGAGAAGCGGGACAAGTTCAGCAGCCGCCGGAAGACCATCACCAAGAAGACCGCCGAGCTTGCCGCCGAGTGGGAGACCGCCAACGGCCGGTCGCCGTCCGCCCACGAGCTGGCGCGCATGGCGCAGTGGGCGAACCTGAACGCCCGGAAGAACAAGTCCGAGGCCATCCCGCGCGAGGAGCTTCTGGCCCGCTGGGAGGCCGACATGGTGGCCGACACCCGCGAGTCCCTGGCGGGCGTTCCAGCCGCCGCCGAGGCAGCCACGGCCGAGTTGGAACGCGACGCGGCCGAGTTGGAATCGGGCCTGGAATTCGACCCGGAGGACGTCGTGCGCCGGGCCGTCGAGAACGTCCAGGACCAGAAGTCAGCATGGCGCCGGGCGGACCTCGTGGTGGAGATTTCCAAGGAGCTGCCCGACTGTCTCGGAGGGCTGGAACGCCACCAGGTCAAGGCGATCGTGAACGAGCTGGCCGACGCCGCGCTGCAGTCGGGCACGGACACTGGGGTGGTGCGGCTGACCGCGCCCAACCTCGTCCCGCTCCCCGCCGAGCTGACCCGCGAGGACGGGCAGTCCATTTACGCCCGCCACGGCGCCCGCCGGTACGCCACGGAGGCCCACCTGGAGCGCACCGGCCGCCTGATTGCCAAGGCCACGGAGCTGGGATCCCCCGCCGTGGTCCGCGAGGTGATCGAGGAGGCCGTGGCTGGCGCCCAGCTCAACGAGGGGCAGGAGAAGGCGTTCCGCGCCATCCTCGGCTCCGGCCGCCGCATGGAGGTCGTGGCCGCCCCCGCTGGAACTGGAAAGAGCCGTCTGGCGGGTGCGATCCACGACGTCTGGACGAAGGAAGTCGGGCCTGTCATCGGTCTGACCGTCAGCCAGCGCGCCGCCCGCGTGCTGTCCGAGGAGGGCGTGGAGAACGCGGCGAACATCGCCAAGTTCCTGCACACGAACCGGCGCCTGGAATTGGGTCTGCCCGTGCTGGAATCGGACCGCGAGGCCCACCAGCTCCGCCCCGGCCAGCTGGTCATGGTGGACGAGGCGTCCATGGCGGAGGACGGGCAGCTGGACGAGATCCGGCGGTACGCGGACCGCGTGGGCGCCAAGGTGCTGTACACCGGCGACGGAAGCCAGCTCAGCGCCGTGGGCGCCGGCGGCATCTTCGCCCAGCTCAGTGACGAACTGCCCAACGTGCACCGGCTCGACCAGGTGATGCGTTTCTCCAGCGAGTGGGAGAAGGACGCGTCCCTGCAGCTGCGGGACGGCAAGCGCGAGGCCCTGGCCGCCTACGAGGACCGCGGCCGCCTCCGTGGCGGCACCCGCGAGGAGATGGTGAGCGCCGCCTACCAGTCGTGGCTGGCGGATTACGTGGGAGGCAAGAACTCCCTGCTCATCGCCCCGACCAACGAGCAGGCCGACGAGCTCGCGGCCCGCGCCCGCGCCGACCTCGTACGGCTCGGACTGGTCGCGGAAGAGGGCATCGAGCTGGAGAAGCGCGGCCTTACCGTCGGTGTGGGCGACATGATCCAGCTGCGGGAGAACAACCGGCGCTTGACCGCCGCGAGCGGCGAGCGCTTCGCCACGAACCGGGACGTCGTGAAGGTGCTGGGCATCTCCGACAGCGGCGCCGTGACCGTCGCCTACGACGACGGGGACACCCTCCAGCTGCCGCCGTCGTACGTCGAGAACCACGTGGACCTGGCGTACGCGGGCACCGTGCACGCCGCCCAGGGCCGCACCGTCGACACCTGCCACACCCTGGTGGAAGGCGCTGGAACGCGGGAGTCGTTCTACGTCGCCATGACGCGCGGCCGCGATTCCAACACGGCGTACGTCGCCATCGACGCCGCCGGCGTGCCCGTCGAGCAGCGCCCCGACAAGCTGGCCGTGCTGACCCAGACTCTCGACAATTCCAGCGCCGAGAAGTCCGCGCTGCAGGTGCAGCGCGAGGAGCTGGAATGGTCCCGCTCCCTGGCCAAGCACACGTACGAGATGGAGGACCTGGCGACCGAAGACGCCACGGTCCGCTTCGGTCGTCTGCTGCACGAGGAGCTGGGACCGGACCGGTACCGCGAGCTGCGCGACAGCGAGGCGTACGGCTCCCTCGTCCGTCTCGGCCGCAGCGCCGAGGCCGAAGGCCACGACGCCACCGCGCTGTTGCGCGACGTCGTGCAGCAGGGCCGCCTGGAAGACGCCAAGGACTTGGGCAAGGTGCTGCACTGGCGCCTGGAACAGAGCATTGACACCGCCGAGCGCCGCCAGGTCCAGGCCGACGAGCAGCGGGTGCGCGAGGCCGTCGAGACCCAGGAAGCCACCGTCAACGACCTCATGGGCCAGCTGGCCGTGGCGCCCGTCGCCCACGTCGACCACGAGGTGAGCGACGAGGCCCAGGCCGAGGCCGCCCGGCAGGCCGAGGCCATGCAGCAGGCCCCCGTGCTGGCCTGGAACGGCAGCCAGGAGGACGCCCTGGCCGCGCAGCAGGCAGTCATCCAAGCGCAGGTCATCGACCCGCTGGAGGCCCAGCGGGCAGCAGAGGCAGCAGCAGCCGAGCAGGCACAGCAGCAGGCCGCGCTGGACCAGGCCATGGCCATGCAGCTGGGCGCCGAAGTGCTGCACGGCGGGCAGGAGACCCAGGAGCGCCACCGCATCGCGGAGGAGCAGCGCCAGGCCGCCGAGGAGCGCGCCGACTGGCGCAACCGGACCGCTGGAATCGAGGGACCGAAGGGCGAGTACGCCCGCGCCGTCGCGGAGATTGCCGAGGCCAAGCGGCTGGAACTGGGACGGGAACTGGCGGAGTCCGAGGAGCTGCCGCAGTGGGCGCGGGACACGTTCGGCCCCGTGCCGGAGGATCCCACCTGGCGGGAACGCTGGATCGAGCGCGCCGGGTCGGTGCTGGCCTACCGCGAGGCGCACGAGTACGACAGCGAGCGCGACCCGATCGGCCAGCGGCCGGGCCGCGGTGCGGTCGACGTCCGCCAGGACTGGGACCGCGCGTACCGCGCCCTGGGCGAGCCCGAGGACCGGATGGAGCTGGTCGGAGCGTCGGACGCGTCCCTGCGCCGCATGGTTGAGCGCTACGACCGCGAGACCCAGTGGGCCCCGCCGCACGTCGCCGGCCAGCTGCGCGAGGCGAGCGAGTCCCTGGCCGACGCCGAGCGCGAGTCGCTGCAGAAGTACGTCGCCGCGATGGAGGCCGAGACCGACGAGCAGCGCCAGGAGCTGGAGCAGACCGCCGAGTCCTACGAGGCCCTGACCGCCACCCTGACCGAGGACGTCGAGAAGCTGGAACAGGTCCACACCGCCCGCGAGGCGTGGCACGAGCACACCGAGCCGACGCGCGAGCAGGCGCAGGCCGCCAAGCGTCAGCTGGAACTGCGCGCCCCGGAACCGGAGACCCTGGAACTTCCGGAGGACGTGCAGCAGGCCGAGGTGGAACCGGAGCTGGAACAGCAGCAGCCGACCGAGCCCGAGCAGCTGCAGCAGGCGCGCGAGCGGGCCCACAAGGCGGGCCGGACCCTCACGGGCGAGGAGCTGCAGAAGGCCGTCGACATCGCCAAGGTGGCGACGGAAGTCCTGGCCGACCGCGAGCAGACGCGGCAGATGGAAGAGGCCGAGCGGGCACGGCGCGACGAGCCCGTGGTGCAGCAGCCGGAACCGCAGATCGAGGCCCCCACGGTCGAGGTCGGCGGGTACGAGGTCGAGATGTAGCCCGACTGCACCCGGAAGGGGCGGACTGCCACCAGGCGGTCCGCCCCTTCGCCGTTACTCGAGGACCGGTCACTGAGCGGGGCTCCGCCCCACACCCCGGCCACCCTGCGGAGGGTGTGGGGGGCAGGGATCTTGGGTGCGGGTGTGTGGGTGGTGGAGTTGGTGGTGGGTCGCGGTGCGGCCCCCTCGTCGGACGGCACCCGGAGGGCACCACACCGCCCGCCGGCCATCCAGGACGCCTACGGCGCCGCGCAAGCGCGGTCGGGCAAGCCCGATCCTGGACGTCCGACGAACGGCGCGGTAGGGCTTCGCCTGCCGCCCAACGAGGGAACCACCCCGCTCAGCCCGGACCCGGGCCGCAGGCCAACGGGTCCTGACGAATGGAGAGCTAAGCCCGCGAGCTGACGCGAGTCCAGTCGATGAGTTTCTGCATGACCGCCAGCAGCGCCTCGTGCTTCTCTGGCCTCAGAAGCGGCCAAGCCATGAAGGCAGGAGCCATAAGCATCACGATTAGCAAGACCGGGAGAAACTTGATGACTACGAGAAGAGTGCGCGGGCTGACAAATTCGAGCAGGGATGTCCAGAAAACGCTCACCCCAGTATCCCTTCCGGAACATGTGCTGTGGTGAGCGGGGAGTGCTGCTCCAGAGACCACCACAGCGCCAACTAGGCTCACCGCTGGTGCAGCGAACCGTAGGACGTTGCGAACTGCCTCTGGAGTCTCGGTATCTGAGCGTTTAAATAGGCTTTACGCAGCCTGGGCTTTGACTCCCCAGGTCTTAAGCGACCTATCCCTGATTTGTGGTCACAAGCCCGTCTTCAGGGCGCTAACCAAGTCGAGTGGCAGCAGTCTCGTGTATAGAGCGCATCCCCCTTGATCATTTTTAAGTCATGTTCTAACAGGATAGCGGCTTGCTGTTGCAGGTACCAGGCTCAACTCTGGTGATGTGTCAGTCCCCGAGGCTACCGTCGTTCCATGGCCAGCAGCAGCGATCCGTGGAGCGAGCGCCAGCAGGCGCCGCACGGGCCCGCCGAGCCGCCCCAGCGGTCGGTGAGCGAGATCCTTGGAACCCCCGAGCGGCCCACGATTCTGCCCGGGGCAACGCCCCAGTGGCCGGGCCACGAGTACGGCAACACCGTGCAGCCGAAGCCGGAGCCGATTCCAGGGGTTCCAGGAGCCGTCCGCCGTCAGCGCGCCGAGCTGGAAGCGCTCCGGGACGATGCCGCCCGGCAGTACCACGCCGGCGAGGCCGCGCGGGTCCAGGTGTACGCCAACCACCACAAGGACGCGGCCGTGGCCCAGGGAGTGTGGGCGGCCGCCGCGTGGCTGCTGGGGGAGCTGCAGGCGAGCCCGATCAGCCACGAGGCGTACACGTACCCGTACACCGCCCGCGAGGTCGGGCGGGAAGAGACCCGGGCCCGGGACTGCATCGAGCGCAACGCCTGGCACGAAGTGGACGAGGACTACGCGGCCGGAGTCCTGCACGGCCTGGAGTGGGCGACGAGCACCGAGAAGCAGCGGCCCGTGCCGACAGCCGCCTGACCCCCAGCCGCGCGAAGAGGCCCGGACCATCGGTCCGGGCCTCTGTCGTCGTGCGGCGGATCAGCTGGGCACTTCGCCGGTCCGCAGCATGTGCAGGTACCCGTCGAGCTGTTCGCGGTCGTGCTGCAGTGCCTTGTTCTCGAACAGGTCGTGCTTGTGGCCGTTGCCGCCCTCGTACCCCGCCCTGCACTCTTCCAGGATGAACTTGCCCTGGCGCACAGCGTCGGGGAGCCAGCGGCCCAGCCACTCAGCGACCCGCAGCGGGGACGCCTCCTTGTCGAGATAGGCCCAGTGGTGGCTCATCATCAGGCTGGTGAGGGTTTCCACCATGTCCGGGTGCTGCCACCAGCACGAGGAGCCGCGCTCCGCGTACCCCAGCATCTCCTTGTAGGAGCGGGGCCAGCGGACCCGGAACGTGCCTTCCACCCACTGCAGGAGGATCTCCCACGCGCCCACCTGCTGCTGCGGGGTGAAGGCGTTCCAGTTCCAGACCGCCGGCGTGTCGGCTTCGGGCTTGCTGGCCAGCCGCTTGACGACCAAGGACAGTTCCTCGATCCGGTCCGCCAGCTTCTGTTCTTCCAGGGTGTCGAGGCGGCCGTTCACCTCGTCCAGCTGCCGCCCCAGCTCGCGGGTGCGCTCCCAGACGGCTTTCGTCTCCTTGGACTGCTCGGTCATCCGGTCTTCCCCCACATGCTCTGGTCAGCGGCCGGTGCCTGCCCAGGGATCGCGCCCGGGGCCGCCGCGGGCTGCTGCTGCGGGACGTGCGGCGCCGTGGCGGGCATCTGCGGCGGGAGAACGGGCCCGGCGACCTGGACGCCCTTCTTCTTCAGCTTGGCCTGCGCCTTCTCCTGCTTCGCCAGTTCCTTGACGTCCTTCCGGTTCCACACCGGGGTGAAGGCGTAGCGGATCGGCGGAAGGTGGCGGTAGAGGACGAGGCCGGTCCCTTCCTTCATCTGCCGGATGGCGTCCTGCGGCATGATCCGGACCCGACGCACCGAGACGCTGCGCGACGTCTTGTCGTCGTCGGTGGACGAGGAGGTGGCCACTTCCTCGTCCTTCTCCCCGCAGAGCAGGGACAGTTCTTCCAGATCCTGCGGGATGGACAGGCCGCCCAGAGCGACGCGGACGGAGTTGTTCATGATGGTCTGCGCGCCGTTGTTGCCCCACCGCTCGCGCAGCTGGGACGGGGACTGGACGCTGACCAGAAGCTGGATGTTCCGGCCACCCGCGTCCGCCGACCACTTGTGCAGCGGAAGCGGGCAGATCACGGCCGCCTCGTCCAGGACGAAGCGCACGTACGGGTCCATGCGGCCGCCGGGGCTGTTGTCCGCCTCCAGGTAGGCCGCCTCGTAGATCTCGCCCACCAGGGCGGTGAACAGCGGGGCGACGCTGCCGTACTGCTGGTCACGGCCCATCAGGTACAGGGTGCCGCGCGAGCGGAGGAAGTCGGCCACGTCGAACTTCTGCTGTCCGGGGCGGGGGGACACGATGTCCAGAACCTGGGGAAGCGACATGAACTCGAACGACCGGACCAGCGTCAGGTACACGCTGTCCCGCGTCTTCTCCGGGGCGTTGCGCATCTGCCCGAGGCCCCGGGCCCAGCCAGCAGGGACCAGCTGGGGGTGGCCCTCCAGGATCTCCAGGGGCTCACGGTTGGTCGAGTCGGTCACCCAGGCCCGGACGCGGGTCAGGTCGTAGCCCTTGATGCCCGCCGCCATCAGGTAGCAGGACAGCACCATGAAGGAGTGGCCCTCCCAGAAGGAGGCGTTCTCCATCGCCTCCCCGCTGGCCGAGGCCGACAGGAGGTAGCCCGCGCGGCGCAGCGCCACCACGGGGTCCTGGCAGCCCTCCACCAGGTTCCAGCGCAGCGTGTTCTCCACCCCGCTCACGCCCGCGTTGAACACCCACACCGGCCGGTTGTGCTCGCGGCGCAGCTTGTGGGTGTGCTCGTACAGATCCCCGCGGGTCGAGGTGACGACGCAGGCGCCGGCCGCGTCGATGACGGCATTGCCGTACTGGGCACTCTTGCCGGAGCGCGGCGGAGCGTACATCAGCACGATGTCCTCGCAGGCGACGAACAGGCCCTTCTTGTAGAGCAGGTCCGTGCCCAGGTGCAGGCCGACCTCATGAGGGCTGATGGACCGCCGCTTCTCCCCTTCCAGGGACGGGCGCAGGGTGCCCGCGCGGCCCCGCAGAGCGGACTCAGACAACCACTGTTTGAGTTCCTTGGGGTTGGCGAAGCCGACCTGGGCCGCATCGCTCCCGTTCGCGGTCGGCCCGCTCTTGCCCAGGTCCCACTTCTGCTTCAGGTGGAGATACCCGAGGACGGAGCCGCCCGCAAGCGTCGCACCGAACCCCGCCCATCCGCCGAGGGGGAAGTTCGAGCCCACGACATTGATGAGGTCCAGGAAGCCGCCCATGGACGGCTCGGGCAGGCCGCCCTTGTCCGTGTCGGCCGCCACAGCGACGACGGGCAGGCCGGCGGCCGCGTACGGTGCAGCGACGCCCCACCGTGCCGGGCCGACATGGAACGTCATCTTGTCCCCGTCGAGGACGCGGCGCATCCACCGCGGCTCCGGGCCGTGCTGAGTGGGGGAGCCGTGGGCCGTAGTCTCTTCCTTGCGTGACACGAGGGTTCCTCTCTTGTCGCGAAGTCCCCGGGTTCGGCGGTACCAGCGCCTCCCGGGGGCGCCTATACGTCCGGTGACCTCACGATCACCGTACGAGCCGGGGCTGACATCCAGCCCCGGGATTTCTCAGCTGTGCTTGTCGATGATGGGCTTCAGGTACTTCCGGGCCGTTCCCGGCGTGAACCCCGTGCCCTCGTGGAGGAGTTCACCGAGCTTGACCGCAGACAGTGCCTGCTGTTCCGGCGACAGCCGGACGTAGCGCCATTCCAGCAGCTCAACGCCCGTCAGACCCTCCGGCTCCGACTCCTCGTCCGGCTCGTCCAGACCCTCGTCCAGGCCCTCGCCGATGACCTCGGGTTCCGGCTCAGGCGCCGCAACCGGGTCGGGCTGGTCGCCAATTGGCGACTGGACCGCCTCGTCCCGCTCCGAGGGCACCACGGGCTCCGGCTCCACCGGCTCCGGGTGCTTCTGCAGCCAGTCGGCACCGTCGATCCGGGCCTGCACCATGGCGGGCCGTCCGTCGTTGCGGGCCGCCCACGGACCGTTTGCGGCCGCCGCCTGTTCCTGCGGCTCGTACCCGTACTGGGCCGCCGGGTCCGGCTCGTACGCCTCGTACGGGTCGGGCTCGTACGGCTCCGGCTCATACGCCTCGTACGGCGAGGGGGCCGCCTGCTGCGGGACCGGCGCGGAGTACGGCTCCGGGTGGCCTGCCGCCGTCTCCTGCGGTTCCACCTCGTCCTGGCCGTCGTGCTGGTCGGTGTCGACCGCCCCGCGCTCCAGCTCCCGCCCGGAAGGTGCGGGCAGTTCCTCGTGCGTCTCGCCGTCGACCGCCTCGTGGTTGACACGCTCCAGCTCAGCAGGCAGCGCGATGCCCGCGGCCGCCAGGCCCGCCGGAGCCGTCTCGAAGATGGACACGCCGTACTTGGCCAGCCGGAGCGGCATCAGGGCCTCCACCGGGGCCTTCCAGCGCCAGGCGCGGCCGTAACGGGCCTGCAGGCGTGCCCGGTAGATCAGCCGAGCCTGTTCGAGGCTCACGGCCGTGTCGTAACTGCGGACCTCCCAGAGCTTCATCCGGCGCCACAGCTTGAACGTGGGCAGGGGCGAGAGCAGCCAGCGGGTGAGGCGGACGCCCTCCATGTGCTTGTCGGCGGTGATGTCCGCGATCCGGCCGACCGCGTGCCGTGCGGCTTCCACGGCGACCACGAACAGGACCGGGATCACCGCGTGCATCCCGACGCCGAGCGGGTCGGGCCAGGCCGCCGCCGCGTTGAAGGCGATGGTGGCCGCCGTCAGCAGCCACGCCGTCTGGCGCAGGAGCGGGAAGGGGATGCGGAGCCAGGTCAGCAGTAGGTCGAGGCCGAGGAGTACGACGATCCCGGCGTCAATGCCGATCGGGAACCAGTAGGAGAAGGTCCCGAAGTCCTTGTCCTGCGCAAGCTCGCGCACGGCGTTGTACGAGCCGGCGAAGCCGATTCCGGCGATGACGACCGCGCCGAGGCTGACGAGGCCGATCAGCCAGTAGTGGACCCGGGTCAGCTTCGGAATGCCCTTCTTCTCTTCGGGTGCAGTGGCAGATCCTGGGGGATCTGCGGCCGTACCCTGGTGGTGACGCATGTAGGTCTCCAAACTCAGCGTCTTGGGCCCTGGTGGTGTGTCCTCACCACCGGGGTTCCTTCGTGTCAGGTCTCGTCGGTGGGCTTGCTGTAGCCCTTGCGGGTCAGCCACTCGTCGTACGCGGCTGCCACCTGTTCCTTCAAGCTCATTCCGGTGTCGAGCTTGCAGAGCGTGCCCCGGCGGTGAAGCTGCAGATCCTCCGGGACTTCCACGTTCAGGGGGCGCATCCGAACGTTCTCCTCCTTCTTTGGCCGGCCCCTGCGCTTCGGCTTGGGCTCGTCGGTCATGTGGCCACCTCTCCGTGTGATTGAGCTGGAGGGATGATCCCACTGTGCGGCTATGGATCTATGAAAGCAGGTACCTAGGTTCCTAGCAACATTATTTCCTAGGTTCCTTGCGGCCTAGGAAAAAAGGCCCTACGGTGGAACCAGAACGAACGAGAGGGCCGGGGGTTCCCGCCCCCGACCCTCTCCGCCCGGAACGGCGCTCCAACGCCTTCCGAGCTGGGACACCCCTATTCGCAGAGAGAGGGATCTCCGTGCAGAAGTCTGCCAGCCGGACCACCGGCATCTCCATCCCGGCCCCCGCGAGCCGCCCCCAGCTGGTGCTGGTCGGCAAGAAGGGTCCGGCGTTCAGCACCCCGTGCGGCGACTGCGACGGGTTCGACACCGTCGTCATCCGCCGCAACGGCCAGACCGCCACCGTCCGCTGCACCTGCCAGCTGGCGGTGAGCGCATGAGCGCCCAGGACGCCGCCGAAGCCGCCAAGAAGGCGGAGGAGGCCCGCCGCCAGGCGCAGGCCGACCTGCAGCGCCACGGCCAGGCCGTAAGCGGAATCAGGGGGCGCAAGTGACCAGCCGCCCGCCCCTGCCCGTCCGCCCACAGCCGCACGAGCGCGACGGACGCCAGCCGCAGCAGCAGCCCGCGAGGCCGCACCCCGCCCAATAGGGCCCCCGGCGGGCCGGTCGCCAATTGGCGACCGGCCCGCCTCCCCTCGCACGCCTTGATGGAGAGGCACACCCATGTCGCACTGCACCAACCCGACCGTGCTGGAGCGGATCTCCGACGCAGACTTGCGCGCCGACCAGCGCGCGGAGGAGCTGGCCGAGCAGCACCGCGCCGGCGCCTACCCGACCGCCCACGTCCACTACGACCTCCCCGGCCAGGCGTTCACCGTCGTGGCCCCGCAGGGGGGTGCTTCCGAGTGAGCATCGCCCGCGAACGCCTCATTGCCGCCGCCGCCCTCGTCTTCTCCGTGCTGGTCATGGCCACCTCCGTGGAGATCGGGCGCGACACGATTGAGGCCCTGCTGACCGCCGCCACCTCGTACGGCACCGCGGTGCTGGCCGCCGCCCTCGTGTTCGCCCTCGTCGGGGCGCCCGTGGGCATCCGGCCCGTGCTGAAGGCCACGCGCACCGTGGTGACCGCCGCCGTCCTGATCGGCCTCGTCCTGTTCGGGATGGGCAAGGCCGTGGTGGAGGTGTGCAGCTGATGCGCGCCCTGACCATCCGCCAACCGTGGGCGGCCGCCATCACTTACGCCGACAAGCGCGTGGAAAACAGGGTGTGGCCCACGTCGTACCGGGGCCCCGTCCTCATCCACGCGGGCAAGGCGCTGGACCGCCGCCACGGGCCGATGGTGGCCGCCGTGGTGCGGGGGCTGCAGCTGGAGCTGGGCGCCGTGCTCGCGGTCGCCCGGATCACCGACTGCCACGAGGACGACGGGGAGTGCACCCCGTGGTCGGCCAGCGGGAACTTCCACTTCGTCCTGGACGAGGTGACCGCCCTCCCGCTCCCGATCCCGCATCGCGGAGCACAGGGCCTGTGGACCCCGCCGGCCGTCCTCATGGACCGCGTGCGCGAGCAGCTGGAGGGCGAGGGCACCGCCCGCGTGCTCCGGGAGGAGGCCGCGCCGTGCTGACCATCTACGACGAGTTCGCCGGGGTCGGCGGCTCCAGCCGGGGCGCCACCGAGGTGCCCGGCACGGAACTGATCTTCGCGGCGAACCACAAGAAGGACGCCGTGGAGGACCACGCCCGCAACTTCCCCAACGCCGACCACTTCGAGGGCGACGTGGCCCGCGCGAGGATCGAGACCTTCCCCCGGGCGGACATCTTCTGGGCTTCCCCGAGCTGCCCGCCGTGGAGCAACGCCCGGGGCAAGCGCCGGGACTTCGACCACTCCACCCAGCTGGCACTGCCCGGGTGGGAGGAGGAGCCGGACCTGGAGACCAAGCGGGCCCGCGCCCTGATGGAGGAGGTGCCCCGCTATCTGCAGGCGATGATCCGGCGCGGCAAGCCGGTGCTGTGCGGAGTCGTGGAGAACGTCGTGGAGTGCCGGAAGTGGGACCAGTGGTCCCGCTGGCTCCGCGAGGTCCGGTGTGAGGGCCTGTACGAGGTCCGCGTAATCGCCATCAACTCGATGCACGTCCGGGCGCCGAAGTCCCGCCGGGCCCCGCAGTCGCGGAACCGGCTGTTCGTCGCCTACTGGCTCAAGTCCCTGGGCCGGACGCCGGACTGGAACAAGTGGCTGCGGCCCCGGGCGTACTGCGCCGTGTGCGACGAGACCGTGACCGCGCTGCAGGTGTTCAAGCGGCAGGGCGTCGACATGGGGGCGTACGGGCGCAACGGCCAGTACTGGTACCGGTGCCCGAACGTGAAGTGCCGGGGCGCGATCGTGGAGCCCGAGGTGCTGCCCGCGGCCGCCGTCATCGACTGGTCGCTGCAGGCTCGCCGCATCGCGGACCGGGACGAGCCCCTGGCCGACGCCACGATGGAGCGCATCTTGCGGGGCATCCAGCGGTACGCGACCCCGTTCACGGTGCCCGCCGGCGGGACCTGGCGGACCGAGCCCGTGTCGGTCGAGGAGCCGATGCCGACCCGGACCACCCGGGAGACGGACGCCCTGGCCGTGCCTCCCCTGCTGGTCCCGACCGAAGGCCGGGACGGGAAGGTGGCCACCAGCTCCGAGCAGCCGATGCGCACGCAGACCGCCCGCAACGAGACCGGCCTGGCCATCCCGCCGTTCCAGATCAGCCTCCGGGGCGGGGGGTCGAAGAAGACCACGTACCGCGTGGACGAGCCCATGAACACGGTCTCCGCGAGCGGGAACCACCACGGCCTCGTCACCGGGCAGCGGCTGCTGATCCCGTACTACGGCAACGGCACCGCCCGCCGGGTCGAGGACCCCGTGGGCACCGTGACCACCCGCGACCGCTGGTCGCTCGCGGAGGTCCGGGAGAGCGTCGACCTGGGCGACGTCCGGTTCCGCATGTTGGAGCCGCACGAGATCGGCGCGGCGATGGCGTTCCCGGACACGTACATCGTCACCGGGTCCAAGCGCGACAAGGTGCGGAAGTACGGCAACGCCGTCACCCCGCCCGTGGCCGAGGTCATCGTGTCTGCCCTCGTGGAGGCCGTCACCGGCGAGCCGCTGGAGGTGGCGTGGTGATCCCCCGCCGCGACCCCCGCGAGATGAACGGCGGGTGGCAGATGGACCTGTTCCCCGTCGAGACCGAGCCGGAGCCCGCCACCGCGGCGGGCCCGGCCCCGGCCGAGCAGTCGCCAATTGGCGACCAGCCCCCGGCGGCCGCCACCACCACGGTGGTGGACCTCCACGGCCGCCAGGGCGACCCGGAGTTCGCGGACGTGGTGTACGTCGGCCGCCCGATGTTCCAGGGCGGGTGGCGGCTCCACGGCCACGTGCTCGCCAACCCATACCGCGTGGGCAAGCACGGTGACGCCGCCGCCGTGGTCGAGAAGTACCGCGCCTGGCTGGACGAGCGGCCGCAGCTGGTGGCCCGCGAGCTGCCGAAGCTGCGCGGCCGGCGGCTCGGGTGCTGGTGCGGACCCGGGCAGCCGTGCCACGCCCGCGTTCTGGCCGAACTGGTGGACCAGGGGGTGGAGGCGTGAGCGAGGAGAAGGAGTTCAACCCCTGGCAGTGGGACCGCAAGAACGCCATGGCGGGCCGCTCCCGGCTCACCGTCGAGCGGCACGGCCACGAGGTCACGCTGGACCACCAGGGCGTGTCCATCGACGGACAGCGGATCGTGCGGGACAACCCCGGGGCCGGGGAGCACGGATTCCAGATCACCCCGGCTGGCCTCGTCATGTACCGCGGCCGGGAAGTCGCCGCCATCGACCCGCCGCAGAACGGCACCGCCAACCCCGGCGAGGTGACCGTGTGGGGCAAGGACGGGCCCACCCGCCCCGAGCGCAGGCAGCGCGAGGAAGCCGAGCGCCAGGAGCGGGACGACCGGTACCGCGCCGACCGACAGCACAGCCAGCAGGAACCCATCCGTGGACAGGAGATGACGCTGTGACCGAGCAGCAGCAGAGCCCCGCGCCGTTCGATCCGGCGCTCTACCTGATCGAACAGGCCCACCGGAAGCAGGTCCCGGCGACCTTCCGCCCGGCCCCGCAGCTGCCGCCCCGGCAGTCCGCCGGCCGCTGGCTGTGGGAGCACTTCGGACGCCTCGCCCCGGGCCTGACGACCACGGCCATGTCCGCGCTCGCATGGAGCTGGAACGGACAGATCCCGGACGGCTCCACCCGCCCACTGTGGATCACGGGCGCCCTGGCAGCGCTCGCGGGCTGCGCCGGGTGCATCGCGGCCGCCAAGCCCCACGGCGACAACGAGACCGTGCGCATGAGCTTTTCGGCGGCCGCAGTGCTGGCCGTCTCCGGGGTCACCGCCTGGACACCGGACTGGCAGCTTGCAGCCCTGCTGTGGGCAGGAGCCACCGCCGCGGTGTACGCGGTGTGCGCCCCGATGTGGCGCAAGGACCGCACCGAGGCCCGCGCCCAAGCCCACGAGCTGGTCATGGAGGAGACCAAGGGCGTCAACGAGGCTCGGGTGAAGGCGATCGAGGTTTCCGGCGCCGTGGCTCAGGCCCAGTGGGAGTACCGCCAGGAACAGGCGAAGGTCGAGGCGATCGTGGCGGCCGCCCACGCCCGCCAGCAGCGCACCATCCAGCCCGGCGAGGAGCTGGACGTGCAGGCCCTGCTGAAGGCCGCCCACGTGGCCGAGCTGAACTGATCGCGCAGAAACCTGGACCCCCGGCGACCGCCGGGGGTCCTTTGCGTTCCCGGGCATGGCAGCATCATGCGGGCAACACCACCGCCGAGGGAGAAAGAAGCCCCGCCGTGCTCATCGCCAACATCAGCCCACGCAGCATGGGCAAGACCACGGACACGGGCATGATGGCCCACGCCCTGCACGAGGTCGGCTATACCGTCCGAGCCTGGGACGCCGACGAATCCCAGCACCTCACCCAGTGGTCAGAAGCCGCCGGCGGCTTCCCCTTCCCCATCGACAAGAACGCCACCGCCACCTTCGCGACCGACGTGACGCCGCTGAAGAACGGAATCGATATTGTCGACGTCGGCCACACCGAGAACCATCCGCACATCGCGGACAGCGTGCTGAAGATCGCGGACCTGGCCATCGTGCACATGGAGCCGTCCATGGCCGACTGGCAGCGCGTCACCGAGCCGCGCACCTCCACCGCCGTTGCCGAGATCGTCGCCCGCTCCGCCTTCGCACGCCCCGACCGCAAGGCCCCACCTCTGTGGGTCCTCCTCAACCGGGTACGCACCGGTGTCCGCTCCGCCCAGGACATCCGCGGGCTGCTGCGTGACGCCGGATGGAACGTCTTCACCGTGATGATCCCGAACCGCGACGAGTTCAAGCAGGCCACCGCGTTCAGCGTGGAACGCGCCTCGCACGGCCCCTTCGGCGAACTGGTCACGGAGATGGAGACGAAAGGGCTGATCAAGCATGGCGAGGCGTAAGGACCTGAGGGCAGGCGCTGCGGCCACGGCCGCCACCCGCACCACCGCCCCGTCCGTTGCGAGCCCCCCGACGTTCTCCACGACGACCGCCCTGGCCAAGGCCGAGCCGGCCGAGCCCGTCCGGCTGCGCGACCAGCCGTTCACGCTCGCGCACTGGAGCGCCACTCTGCCGGAGCGGGACATCACGCCCGAGGAAGCGAGCGGGCCGCTCAGCGCCGAGGAGCAGGAAGAGCTGGCCGAGTGCCACCGCGCGATCGACAACGCCCGCTCCGCCCAGTGGCTGCTGGGTCGCGCACTGGAGATCGTGCGCCGTCGCCGCCTGTACCGCGGCGACGGGTCCCGCACCTGGCCGCAGTACCTGGCGGCTGAGCACGACGGCATGACCGAGCGCGAAGCACGGCGACTGCAGGAGGAATGGCGACTGGCCAAGGCCGTGCAGGACGCCCTGGGCAAGCCCGCGCCGGCGTCCCACGTGCGCGCCATGCTCGACTATGCCGACAGCACCTCGGACGAGCAGGCCGCCCGCGACTACGTGATGCTCAGGAAGGCGTTCGAAGCCGGGCGCGTCCGCCTGGCCGCTCACCAGATCACGGCCCGTGTAGCCAAGGCGCTGGAAACGGCAGCCACCGAGAAGGACCCGCAGCACCGCCGCCAGGCGGTCACCCTTCACTGGCAGGAACACCACGCGCCGCAGCCGTCCATCCCCGGCCAGGCAAAGCCCGCCGACGCGACGGAGTGGCCCGCCCCCGTACCGCTCAGGGAGACCGCCGATCCCCTCGTGGCGGCCGTCGACGCCGCGGAGGAAGCGCTGGAGCAGCTGAACCGGGCCCTACTGGACGAGGGCGCCACCCTGCGACGGCAGGCCGTCGACGCCGAGCACCTGCAGAAGCGGCTCCGCAAGGTCGGCCGCATCCTCGCGAAGGTCACCGTCCCGGCCGACGACATCGTGGACGCGGAGATCGTGGAGGACGACCCCCAGGATTGAGGGGAACCCGGCAATTTTGCCGGGACCCGCATGGGAAAGGGGAACCCGGCAAAATTGCCGGGTTCCCCTTAACGACAGGCCAAGGTCCACCCACAGGCCGGACAAGCCGCGTCTTTCAGCTCAAAGAGGTTGGGCGACGCGGGGGCGGCACCGCCCGCAGCAGCTCCCACAGCGGACGCGAGCCCGACGCCCACACCGCGAGTGTCTGGCGGTCGACGACGTGCAGCCGCTGCTGCTTGGCGAAGTCCACGGCCGGACCGCTCACCCGTCCGTTCGTGACGATCACCGCGACGTCCGCGCCGTGCACCTGCCGCGCCGTCCCATTGAGCACCTGAAGATCCGGCGTACCCACCGCAGAGCCCTTGGCGCCGTTGCGGCGGTGCTTGCACTGGATCACCCAGCGCCGACCGAACGGATCCGTCGCCTTCACATCCGCGCCCAGGTCACCGCGGCCACCGACCCGCTGGGCATCCCGGCAGCCGTCCCGCCGCATCAAGTCCCGCACTGCATCCTCGAACCGGGTGTGATGCAGCGCGTCCAGCTGCGGCAGCCCGTAGCGCAGACCCTGCGCGAGCACCGCCTCCCACTGAGCCCGCTGCTGCCGGTTGTAAAGCCACCCGACGCCCGCCAGCACGGCGAGCACCAGGACCACGACGAGCACCCACCAGTGCGCCAGCAGCCAGTTGACCACCATCACCACCAGACCGATCACCGCAGTCGCCACCACGGCGAAGACGATCAGCTGCGCGTCCCGCTGCTGCTGCTTACGACTGGGCCGCCTCGTACGCCGCCGCGCCGGCGGCCGTCGCCGCGTCACCGCTCCCACCGGATCGGATACGACACCGTAGGACGAGGCTTAGACACCCGTGCAGCCGGGACATCGTCGAACCGGATCGGATACTGCACCGTCGACTGCGGCCGCGGAACCCTCTCACCCCCTGCGGAGCCGTTGCCGTTGCCCAGCCCGACCACGGCTAAGGCCACAACACCGAAGATCGTTAATTCCCGCCTGGCCCCCGGAGCCCACCGCGAATGTCCACGAACCGGTGTCCCATCAGAGCGCACGTACGGCCGTACCCAAGGCATACAAGCCTCCCCCTCGTAACAACTCCCCGCGCAATCGCCCATGTTGACAGGCGGCACTGACAACAAGTCAGCACAGCACCACTCGGGGTGATCAAGGAAGCGGGGAACAGGCCAGGTCAGGACCGTGGGGCAGGTTAGGACTGCGGGGCTCCGCCCCACGCCCCGGCCACCCTGCGGAGGGGGTGGGGGCAGGGAATTTTGAGTGCGGGTGTGTGGGTGGTGGGGATGGTGGTGGGTCGTGGTGCGGTCCCCTCGTCGGACGGCACCCGGAGGGCACCACGGCCGCCGCCGGGCCGCCAGGCCAAGCCGCTTCGCGGTCGGCTACGCCGAGCCTGGCCCCCCGACAACGCCCGCGGTAGGGCTTCGCCTGCCGCCCAACGAGGGAACCACCCCACTCGACGAGACCCATGACGAAAGGCCCCGCAGCCGCCTACGCCTTGCCGAGGTCGCCGCACCCATCTCGGGCGGATGGCGTCCAAAAATTAAGTGGGGATGCTATGTTGGTGTCGATTCGGTAAGTTGCTAGCTTCCTGGGGGGATCATGGCTGGTGAGATCACGCCGTCGCAGTGGGCCGTTGAACAGTTCGGTGATCACGCTGCCAAGGTGATACGGCACGTGGTTAACGGCCTAGCACGTGGTCAACAAACCGCCTACGAGGTGCAGGTGGCGGCCCGGAAGGCGGGGGCCGAGGACAAGCGCGCCTACGGCAGCATGTGGGCCACGCGCTACGGACAGGTCGTCAAGCAGTTCGAGCTGGCTGAACTCCCTGGCTATGAGGCCCGCAAGCCCAAGGGGGCGTCGTACAGCCTGGCGGTCGTCAACGGGCGAGTGCTGATCCCCTTTCGACACGCCGACTCGCTGAAGGAACCGATCTCCCGCGCAAAGCTGAGCACGAAGATTCCCCACCAGGTTTCTCGCGACAACGGCGTTGGCCCTGCGCAACCTCCGCCGACGCTGTTCGACAGCGATTCCGAGAACATCGAGCCGGCCGCGGACCCCTCGGTGGCCGAGGCCGTCGCGGCGGCCGAGGCAGAGCAGCTGACGGTGATCTACGTCGCGTACGCTGCCAACGCCGACAGCGACAAGGTCCTGGCCGCCTGGTGGGGTACGCCGACGTCGCTGGAGGACGACGGCACCATGGTGTGGAATCCCGAGCCGCTCGACATGAGCATCGCCACCGCGGAGCAGGACTCCAGCGACTCTCGCGATGACCTGCGCACAGCGGGTGCCCCCGTCCCGCGCGAACAGGGCTTCGCCGGCGGCGACCTGCCTGACCTGGGAGTCACGCACCGCTTCGAGGTCGCCAAGCGTCCGTCTGCTGAACAGGAACCAACCATTTCCGACATAGAAAACGGCGATGAGTAAGAACACCCAACCACCGCTGTTCACCGCCCCGGGCGGCCGCAGCGGCCCCGGTAAGGACCGCGCCGACCGGAAACAACCGTCCCCGGCTGCCGTGCACGAGCTCTTCGACCCCGCCCGGCTGACCCAAGCCCGAAGCTTCACCGGCATGACGAAGAGGCAGCTGGCCGACGAGCTGGGGGTCACCCCTGCTGCGGTGAGCCAGTACGAGATGGGCACCAACCGGCCACGCCCCGACCTGTTGCCGCGCCTGGCCGAGATTTTGGATGTGCCGCTGACGTACTTCCTGGCGGGACGCCCGCACGCACGGCTGGACCCCTCCGCTGCTCACTTCCGCAGTCTGCGCAGCACCCGGGCATATCAGCGGGCCAAGGCCGTCGCATTCACCGAACAAGTCTGGGAGCTGACCTACGCGCTGGAGAAACGTGTCCAGCTCCCCGTGGTCGACCTCCCCGGTTTCGCCGGCGGCGAGGTGCATCCGGGCACTGATCTGCCCAGCGATCCCGCCTCCGCCGCCCGAGCCCTGCGAGTCGCGTGGGGGCTGGGCACCGGACCCATCGCTCACCTGGTCCGGCGCCTGGAAGCACACGGCATCGTGGTGGTCACCCCACAGCGCGACGAGGATCTGCGCTCCGTTGACGCCTTCTCCACCTCACGCCTCCCGCGCCCGTTGATCGTACTGACGCCCAACCGGACCGACGACGTTTACCGGCACCGCTTTAGTGCCGCTCACGAGCTGGGTCACCTGATCCTGCACGGCGACACCAATCCCGGTGACATCACCCAGGAACGCGAGGCCGACACCTTCGCAGCCGAGTTCCTCACCCCCCGCGAATCGATCCTGTCCGAGCTGCCCGCACGGGCGGACCTGCACAAGCTCTCGCAGCTCCGCGACGGTTGGGGCGTATCGGTGCACTCCCTGTTGTACCGCTGCCGAGAACTCGGACTCCTGTCGGACTCCTCGGCCAGCCGCGCCTATCAGCGGTTGCACGGCCTGCAGGGGCAACCCGGCTTCACTCCGGAGCCCTTGGCTGGCTATCCCGGCGAACAGCCCGCGCTGCTGTCCCAGGCCTTCACCCTTGCCTGTGACCACGGGCTGACAATGACTGAACTGGCTCACGAGCTGGCCTGGAGCGTAGCCCAGGTGCGGCGCATGCTCGGTGCAGAGGAAGACCGGCCAGCCCTCCGGCTGGTTAGCAGCTCGTCCTGATGGTTTGTTGACGGGGCCCTGGCTGGGCCCCGTCACAGATCAACTCCGCGGGCCCCGGCCCTCATCCAGTGGCGCGATGGCCAGCCGTCGCTGAGCAGTCCGTGTTCAACCAAGGTGTCACCGTGAGGCGTAGCCAGAGTTAGGTGGGCGGAGGAGATACGTGGGAAACCCGCCACTTTCCCTCCCTGGAGCCTCCTACAGTGGCCCCATGAACATTCGCTGGGGTGGCTCGGTCTGGGAACTGATGCTGGTGAAGCGCACGGTCGGGACGGCCCTGTCGAACTCGGCGAGCGGGGGGTACAGCACGCTCCTGCGCGACGGCGCCAGGAACCTGGTTGGCCATGCAGACCTACTCAACGGAAAACGTGCCGTCGCCGCGCTTGTCACGGTCTCCGCGGTAGCGGGCGGTGCGCTCACCGCCGCCACCATGAAGGCGACGCCGCACCTCAAGACGAAGTTTCGCTCCGCGGCCCAGGACACGGCAGAAGAGGCGACAGAAGCCGCCTCCGACCCCATCGAGGAGCCGGAAACTTTTCAGGGGCCACGGCTACGCGCTGTCTGACCATCAAGCAAAGCGCCCACCTCACCGATATCCGCTGCACCGATGTTCCCCGAGGCCGCACTACGCCTGGCACCCCGTCCCTTTCCGATTCACCACGTCACCTGCGGAACCACCGCAGGGGAGTTGGGCACTGAGCTGGGCCACCCTCCGCGCCAGCACCCACGTCACCGGAAAGAGCGGTTCCTGAGCAGACGTTCAGCGGCGACTGGCAGACCCTTCCCAAGCCGTATAGCCCAGACGCCCCAACGATTCAGGTCGTGTACGGACCGCTCAGGCCGGACACACCGCCCCACCTGAAGTGCAGCTCAACAGGGAAAACAAGGGTGTTCATGAATCATCGAGGTCCCGTTGTGGATAAGATCGCCGCATGACAGGACGACGTGGGGTTCAGCACACGGGAAGGTCGACGACGTTTCCAGCCGACAAGTCCCTGCGTGCCCAGCTTGTCCTGCACCCTGGCGAGGAACTTCGGGACGCCTACGAAGAGCTGGTGACCGAGATGGGGCTCAGCGGCGCTGAAGTCCTACGCGAAGCCCTCAAGCTGCTGCACCAACGGGAGACCCGACGCAAGGCGAGGGAAGCCCGCCAGCGCGCCGAGGAGGAGATGTCCAAGGCCGGATGACGACAACATCCGGACGCTAAAAGGCCCCGGCCTTACCAGCCGAGGCACTTGCAACGTCCGGAGGGATCCCAGCTCAGGCTCCCAACCGCTACCTGAGATCCCCATCTTCATCTGTTAGCGCACGAACCAGGTGTCGGGTTACCAAGCCGGCACCGGGCTCTCGTGTGCCTACCTGAAATCAGGAGGCTTTCGCATCGTAGCTCATGGCTACGGTGTCGGCCTAGCACGCCCTGATTGGAGCTCTCCCGGCTCAGTCGGATCGATGCAGGTCACACCGCACTGCTTGGACCAAGACCAGTCCGCTGTACTCCGGTTTCCCGACATCAGCTTGATCATGTGGTACCGGGTCGCTGAGCTGGCACACGGGCGTGGCTTGCTGCCCGCCACGAAGTACCGCCTGGCCCGGTTCCTCTCCCAGCAGGAGCTGGACCCGGCCACCGGCCGCGTCGTCGGCCAGTGGGGCACCGGCCGTACGGACGGAGGCATGACTCTGGCCGCCCGCTACGCCTGGCAGTTCGGCGTAGGGGAGGACCGGTTCTGGGACGACCTGAAGGGCCTGTGCCGATACGGCCTCAGCGCCCGTGACATCGCCCCGGCCCCCGGCCGGCGAGCCGTCTACGCCCTCGTGCTGCGGACCGACGCCATCCCCCATGACCTCCCGGACGACCTAGCCCAGCAGCTGAAGGTCTGGGACCTCCCGGAGTTCGAGGACCCCTACGCGGACGCCCGGTACGGCCACCTGACCGACGCCGCCGACGCCGCGGTGCTGTCCGGCGAACCCGAAGTCGTCGCCGTGGACGAGGAGGGAGCCGCCGAGCTGGACGCCGCACCGCGCTGGGAGCACCCGGCCGACTCCTCGGCGGCCGCAGCCGCCGAGGCCATCCGCAGCTCCGCCAAGGCCCTGGGCAAGGAAGCCGGGCCCCGCGATCTGCGGTGCTGGGCCGTGGCCGACCGCGACCGCGCCGAGGCCCTGACTCACCGCCTGATGACCAATGGCAAAACGTCCCCTCTTAACGCGAGGGGGGTTTCACCACTATCTGGTGTTCTTTCTACAGGTAGTAGGGGGCTGAGCTGGTCAAACGAGATGGGACAAGCAAAAACGACGCCTCCGGCGGCGCCTGGAAAGAAGCCCGCGTTCCTGTCCGGTGACGACCCTCGCGCCGTCGCAGACAGGGTCCTGCGCCGTGCCTGGCACGCCTGGCGGGCCCAACTGGGCCACGGGAAGGTTCTTTTGCCCTCCGGGTACTGGGACGAGCTTGGACGCTGGCAGGTGGCTTCCGCGTGGACCGACCTGCAGCGCACGGTCCTGATCGCACTGCGACGCGCCACCGAGTACGAGTTGGTCGAGCTGTTGTCCAGCAGCGTGGCCGGGGTGGACGACGTGGGCCGCCTGGCCGCGTGGAGGCTGTGGCGCCTCATCAACGACCGGCGCAACGCCCACGGCTACGGCGGCCGCCGGCGCCCCGTCGCCCAGGCCGACCACGTCACCAGGTGGGATCACGTCCCCACTGCCGTTGCCGAGCGGGCCCGCTTCATGGCCACCCCTGCCGCCCCAGCAGACCTGCGCGACCGCCAGGCCGAGCTGCGCGAGCAGGAGCGCCGCCGCGAGGCCGCACGGATCGCAGCGGAGGCCGAGCTGCGGCGGGAAGCCGAGCGGGCTGAACTGTCCAGCCGCTGGGGGCTGGACAGGTACACCCCGCGCCCGCAGCAGGAGCAGCCGCGCCGCTGGGCATCCCGCGAGCCAGAGGCCGTGCACGAGGCGCAGATAGAGGACCGGCGCCGTCTCGACGTGCCCCTGACCCGATCGAGGAACGAGGAGACCTACCGGGCAGCCCTGGCACGGGCCCGCGCCGAGAAGCGCACCCGGCGCCAGAGCTAACGATCATTGGTCGAGTCCGTCCGGGTCCCCTTACGGCCCTCGGGGAGTATCCGAACGGAAATTAGCGGTAGCGGAGTGATCTTGATTCCGGTTCGGTGACGTGCCCGTTTTGCCTGGTCAGCGGGCTCTACGTTCCTCGGCATGCCTGTTGAGTATCTGTCTGCCGAGCAAGAGGCCCGCTACGGGCGGTTCGCCACGGAACCGTCGCCCGGGGAGCTGGAGCAGTTCTTCCGCCTGGACACCAAGGCCCTGGGTTTGGCGCGGGCGAAGCGCCGTCCGGCGACAAGGCTGGGGTGGGCGGTGCAGTGGGGCACGGTGCGGATGCTCGGCACCTTCCTGACCGAGGACCCCACGGCCGTCCCGGCTTCCGTGGTGCGGTTCGTTGCCGAGCAGCTCGGCATCGGCGATGAGCACTTTGCCGAGTACGGGGTGCGCCCGCAGACGGCGTACGAGCACGCGTGGGAGATCCGCGACGAGTACGGCTACCGGGACTTCGCCGCGGGTGAGGCGGGGCTGCGGGAGTTTCTGGCGGCGCGGGTGTGGTCGTCGCTGGAGGGGCCGCGCGCGTTGTTCGACCGGGCGGTGGTGTGGCTGGTGAACAACCGGGTGCTGCTGCCCGGCGTGACGACGCTGGCCCGGATGGTGGCCGCGGTCCGCCAGGAGGAGAACGATCGGCTGCACGCCGCGCTGTACGAGGCGGTGCCGTACGACCTGCGTACCGAGATGGTCCGGCTGCTGGAGGTGCCGGAGAAAAAGCGGGTATCGGAGCTGGAGCGGCTGCGGCTGGGGCCGATGCGGGTGTCGGGCAAGGCGATGGAGCTGGCGCTGGACCGCGCCCGTGAGGTGCGGGGCCTGGGTGCCGGCGCGGTCGACGTCGGTCGGGTCCCGGCCGCACGGATGACCGGGCTGGCCCGCTACGGGCTGACCTCGAAGGCGCCGACGCTTAAGCGCCTGGAGGTCACGAGGCAGACCGCCACCCTGCTGGCGGCCGTGCGGCGCCTGGAGACCGCGACGGTGGACGACGCGCTCGATCTGCTGCACGCGCTGATGGCCACGAAACTGCTGGCGAAGGCCGAGCGGATGGGCAACGACGCCAAGCTCAAGGCTCTGCCCCAGCTGAGGAAGGCGGCGAAGAAGGTCGCCGCGGCGGTCGACGTGCTGATGACGACGCCTCCGGCAACCGAGTCAGGCGAGATGGTCTCCGTGGTGGACGCGTGGTCGGCGATTGAGCAGGTCGTACCGCGCGAGCAGCTGGCCGAGGCGCTCGCCACGATCGCCGCGGTGGTCCCGGGCGGCGATGGGGACGACGACGCGGAATGGCGGGCCGAACTGGTCGCCCGCTACGGCACCGTGCGCGGCTTCATCCGCCTCCTGGTCGAGGTCATCGACTTCGGCTCGGTCGAGGCCGGCGTCCCGGTCGTGAAGGCCCTCAAGCAGTTGCCGGACCTGATCGGCCGGAAGAAGGTCGGCGCCGAGGAGGTCTCCATGGAGCTGGTGACCGGCTCGTGGCGGCGGCTGGTGTTCGCCAACCCTAACCTGCCGCACGGCCTGGTGGACAAGGCGGCGTACTCGTTCTGCGTCCTGGAGCATCTGCACCGCGCCCTGCGCCGGCGGGACGTGTTCGCCAGGGACGGCGACCGCTGGGGCGACCCCCGCGCCAAGCTGCTTGCCGGGGAGAAATGGAGGGCCGCCGAGCCGAAGGTGCTCACCGCGCTCGGCCTGGAGAGCGAGCCGGCCGGGCACCTCGCCGAACTCGCCTCCGCCCTGCACGCCGCGTACGTCCAGGTCGCCGCCGGGCTGCCGGGCAACAGCGCGCTGGAGGTGGCGGGCGGAAAGCTGAAGCTGGCCAAGCTCGGCAAGGCCGAGGAGCCCAAGCTCATGCCGCCGTTCCGGCAGCTGGTCAACGGCATGCTGCCGAAGGTCGACTTCCCCGAGCTGCTGCTGGAGGTCGCCGAGCTGACCGGCATGCCGGAGGCATTCACGCACATCTCCGGCGCCGACTCCGGCATGGAGGGCTTCGTCACCAGCCTGTGCGCGGTGCTGCTGAGCGAGGCGTGCAACGTGGGCCTGACCCCCGTCATCAAGCCGGACGTCCCGGCGCTCACCCGCGGTCGTCTGGTCCAGGTCGACCAGGGCTACTTCCGGGCCGAGAACATCTCGGCGGCCAACAGCCTGTTCATCGAGGCCCAGGCGAAGATCGACGTCGTACGGGCGTGGGGCGGCGGCCTGGTCGCCTCCGCCGACGGAGTCCGCTTCACGGTCCCCGTGCAGACCCTGTACGCGGGATCGAACGCCCGGTACTTCGGCCTGCGGCACAAGGGCGCCACCTGGCTGAATGTGGTCAACGACCAGGTGATGGGGCTGGGAGGGGTGGTCGTGCCGGGCACGTTGCGCGACTCGCTGTTCATCCTGGACGCGATCCACGCCCGCGACGGCGGGCCGAAGCCGGAGACGGTCATCACGGACACCGCTTCGTACTCGGACATCGTCTTCGGTCTGTTCGCGATCTGCGGCTACCAGTTCTCGCCGAGGATCGCCGATATCTCTGACGCGCGGCTGTGGCGGACGAACACCGCGGCCGACTACGGGCCGCTCCAGCCGGTTTCGAACCACACCATCCGCCTGGACCGGATACGCGCCCACTGGGGCGACATGCTCCGTGTGGCCGGGTCGCTCACCCTGGGGGAAGTTCGCGGCCACGACCTGATCCGCATGCTCTCCCGGGACGGCAAGCCGACCGGGCTGGGCGACGCGTTCGCCCACTATGGGCGGATCTTCAAGACCCTGCACCTGCTTCAGTTCGTCTCGGATGAGGGATACCGGCGGATGATCGGTGCCCAGCTCAACGTCACCGAAGCTCGCCACCGCCTCGCCCGGAAGATCTTCTTCGGGCAGCGCGGTGAACTGCGCCAGCACTACCGCGAAGGCATGGAGGACCAACTCGGCGCCCTCGGCCTGGCCCTCAACTCTGTGGTGCTCTTCAACAGCCTCTACATCGACGCCGCCGTCAAGCAGCTGGCCGCCGACGGTTTTCCGGTCACCGACGAGCTTCTCGCCCGCCTCTCCCCACTCCAGTACGACCACATCAACTTCCTCGGCCGCTACGCCTTCACCAGTCCCCCAACACCGGGTCTGCGTCCTCTGCGCGACCCTCGGCAGGAAGACGGGGACGACGACGCATAGCCGCGGAGCGGCCGGCCGGAGCCGAAGGCGGGTCTGGAAGAACGCCAGTCACTTCCCGAGCCGCTTCGCCGCGGCGGCCCTCCGGGCGAACACCTTGTCCTGGGAGTCCTGCATCTCCCGGAGAGCAGCTTTCCGTTCCTTCTGCGCGAGCCGGTCCAGATACAGGTGGCCGTGCAGGTGATCGGTTTCGTGCTGCAGGCACCGGGCAAAGTATCCCCTGCCTTCGATCACCAGAGGATTGCCGTCCTTGTCGCGGCCTCGGACGACCGCACGGTCGAGGCGGGGCACCACGCGGTAGGGACCGGGGACGGACAGGCACCCTTCGGGTTCCTCCATCAGGCGGCGGCCGTCGGCGGACACTTCCTCAAGAACCGGGTTGGCGATGTGCCCGACATGACGCACGCCCCACTCGTCCGTGATGTCCCACACGAACAATTGCAGATCCACATCCACCTGGTTGGCGGCCAGCCCAGCGCCCTCCGCGACCTGGTTGGTGGCGAACATGTCGTCAATCAGCCTCGCCAGCTCCACCGTGCCGAACTCAGTCACCTCCCGGCACCGGCGGCGCAGGATCTCCTCCCCGACCACGGTGATCCTGCGAAGCGCACCACGTTCCACCTCCGGCGCGAGCCGTGGATAGGCCTCGACGGGCTTGCCCTGCACCCGGACCCGGCGATCTGGCACCGTGTCACCGAACCCAACAGCCACGAACCATCAACCCCTTCTATGCAACTCCTCGGCCACCGGACCCGGATGGCCAAGGACTCATCGGCTTGCCAAGGACTTTGCAAAGTAGCAGACTTTGCAAAATGAGTGATGGAAACCGTCGAGTCGAAGCCGCATGGGCCCTGCAGGGCCGGGCTCGCCAGCTTCTGCCCGACCACCCAGTGCGTGTTGCCCTGCTCGACCTGCTCGCCGAAGTCGGCACCCTCACCTCCACCGAGGCCGCCGCCCGCCTCGGGCACAGCTCCGGCCTGTGCTCCTTCCACCTGCGCCAGCTCGCCCGGTACGGCCTCATCGAAGAAGCCCCCCACCGAGGAGGCCGAGCCCGGCCCTGGCGGCTGCGATGGGACACCCCCCACCCCACAGGGCAGGAAGAGCCCGAAGAATTCGCCATCCTCACCCGAGACCTGGAGGACGAGAGCTACCAGCGCTGGCTGTCTCACCGGGACCAGGCGCCGGCCGAGTGGCAGCAGGACGAATCCTTCAGCACCGTGCTCCACCTCACCCCGGCCGAAACAGCCGAACTCGCTACTTCCATCCGCCGCCTCCTCGACGGCTACCGCAACCGGGAAGACCACCCCGCCACACGCCCGCCCAACGCCGTGGCCGTAGCCGCAGTCACCCGGCTGTTTCCGCTCCTCGACGCACATCACCAAGTGCTGCCGCAGCCCGTGCCGGGCCGTGGCGTTGAAGAATCGACCGATTCCTGAACAAGATCGGTAAGCGACTACTCACGGCCGGAACGGCGCTGGCTCGTGTGCGAGAAACGGTGTCAAAAAGTCGGCTTGCTCAAAAACCTGAGAGGCACCGTTTTCTGTACGATCTCGCGGGTGCAGACGCCTCCGGACGACGACACCGCAGACCTCCTCGCCCCACTCCCCGCCGTGCAGAGCGCGCTCGTCGGGTACGCCCGCGTCTCAACCCAGGGACAGTTGCTCGACCGGCAGATCCACGCCCTCACCGAAGCAGGCTGCATCCGGATCTTCGCCGACAAGAAGTCCGGCAGGAACGCGGAGCGCGAGGAACTACGGAAGACCCTCGACTACCTCCGTGAAGGGGACACTCTTGTCGTCCCCTCCCTTGACCGGCTCGGCCGCTCCATCCAGGACCTCATCACCATCGTCTCCGGCCTGCGCAAGCGCGGCATCGGCTTCACCTCGCTCCACGAGGCACTCGACACCACCACCCCGGGCGGACGCCTGGTCTTCCACGTGTTCGCAGCACTCTCGGAGTTCATCCGCGAACTCATCATCCAGGGCACCAACGAGGGCCTGGACGCAGCCCGCGCCCGTGGCGCCCGCCTCGGCCGCCCGCCGGCCATGACCGAGGAACAGATCCGTCACGCCCGGGACCTACTCACCCGTCCGGAGAACACCGTTACCTCGATCGCCAAGCTCCTTGGCGTCTCCCGCAACACGATCTACAAGTATGTGCCAGAGCTGAAAGGCGGCCGCGCCGCACTCGGCGAGACAGTTAGTGCGCCGACTCTGCCCGGCCCAGCACAGTCAGCGGAGTGATCAGCGACTGCCGCTAAATTCCGTTCCGATACTCCCCAAGGGCCTGGTCCGGCTCCGACTGCCGGCGAGCGTCAGAACGGCGGTTCATCTCCGTAGGGGGCTTGCCCTCCCCAGCCGGAAGGCGGGAGAGGCGAGGGTGGTGGAGCGTCCAGAGCGTCGTTCCAGAGATCTCGCAGCTCCTGCCGACGCGAGGTCATACCGTCCCCGAAGCCGCCTACGTGGTACTCCTCGTCTGGGTCGACGAAGGCCCGCTCACACAGCACCGTGAGAACGGCGCTGACTACGGCCCAGCTCAGCGGGACGGTCGTCCCCCGTAGCATCTTGCGGATTGTTTCTCGGCTGACAGTGAAGGCGTCGTACTGCGGCTTGCCGGCGATCTCATCTGCGATGGTCCGTAGTGGGGGACGTCCTGCATCCCGGTAGTACGAAAACAGCGCCTCGACGAACCGGCGTCGCGGGCCGCTCGGCAACTCCGCCTCGGTCGGCATGCGTAAGACCTGTGCCATCAAGCCCTCCCCTGGCCTTCGACCAGGCAAGTCTATCGATGACAACCGAAGGCATGCTAAAACCCGTCAATGACCAGCACTGGCAACCTATAAACCAGCGCTGACCAGCACAAACTTTGGTGACCAACTGGTCCGAGGAGCCCGCAGACTGATACGAGAGCGCCGAACCCGCCGAGTGGCTGGTGTGGTTCGGCTGCGGCGACGGCCGTTGCCCGGAATGGGTGGCGGCCCCCTGTTGGCCCAGGGAGCCGCCTCGTGAAGCGACCGACAGCTCCACACCAGACCGGGAGGAACCATCAGTACCGCATCCAACCCTACGGGTCAGCCGAAGGAACCGTCACACCGAGTCCGCTTGCGCTCCCTCGTTCGTACCGCTGGTCATGGCCTCGTGCACGGCATGGCGACGGCTGCGGGTGGTGCACTCGTCACCGGCATCCTTTGGTGGATGAACCACCGATGACAGCGGCGTCCTGCTGCCGGGGCAGGACGCCGCATCACAACCTTCGACGAGACGAAATTAGCGCGGAGCGGGCAGCACGGCGGGCTCGGCGCTCGGCACCAGGGAGTCGCGGCCAGCGGCCGATAGCTCCGGCACGTACTTGTACAGCGTGGTCCGCGAGACTCCGAGCAGCTTCGCGATCGAGGTGATGGTGTTCTCGGTTGCGCGAGCAGGGCGCGGGCGTGCCGGATCTGCTCGGCGTTCATGGCTGGCGCCGCCGATGCGCTCGCCGCGGGCGCGGGCTTCCGCCAGGCCCTCGTGCGTGCCCTGCACGATCAGTTCCCGAATGAACTCCGCGAGCGCGGCGAAGACGTGAAAGACCAGCCGGCCGCCGGGCGTGGTGGTGTCGAGCGCCTCGTGCAGCGACCGGAAGCCCACCCCGCGCTTGCGCAGGCCGGAGACGAGG
>NZ_CP043960.1:300000-408250 GCF_008632955.1 Streptomyces tendae | reverse complement strand
CGGGAAGACCACCGCCATGCAGCAGCTCGGGCGCACCGTCCACCTCGCCGACCGGCGCCGCCACCCGACCCAGGACGGGCGACTGCCAGTCCTGTCATCACCGTGCCGCCGTCCTCCACTCCGAAGATGCTCATCAGCGAGTTCGCCCGCTTCCTCGGCCTGCCCGTCCCACAGCGCATGAACCAGGTCCAGATCACCAACGCCGTCTGCGAGCTGCTGTGCGAGAGAACACCAACTCGTCCTGGTCGACGACGTACACCTGATGGACACCCGCAGCCGAGCAGGCGCCGAAACCTCCGACCAGCTCAAGTACCTCGGCGAACGGATCCCGGCGACCTTCGTCTACTCCGGCATCGACGTCGAAACCTCCCCCTGCTCACCGGCGTCCGCGGCGCCCAACTCGCCGGCCGCTTCAAAATCGTCCGCAACCAGCCCCTGCGCTACGGCAGCAGCGCGGACAAACAGATCTGGCACGACCTGGTCCACGGCATGGACAACGCCCTACGGCTGCGCCGCCACCGGCCCGGCACCCTGCTCACACACGCCGCCTACCTCCACGCCCGCACCAGCGGCCGCATGGGCAGCCTCTCCCACCTCATCCGCGAAGCCGCCCTCGTCTCCCTGCTCGACGACACCGAAAAAATCACCAAACGACTCCTCGAACAGATCGAACTCGACACCACCGCCGAACAACGAACCCGAGCACCGCACCGCCGCCGGACGCCCCCACAACACCAGCCCTGACCTGCGTCGTCTGCCTCAACCCCCCGTCCCGATCCCCACCGGCCACCACCCGAACGCCAACACCTCACGTCAGCGCCCCATGACCCCACCCACACCCCAACGAGCCACCCAGAAAAACTGCACTACACCCAATCAACCTGCACACACCACAAACACGCAGGCCAAAAGCCACCCACACACACAAGCCCCCACCCAGAACCCTCCCGGCCACCACCAAAACCACCCCACAAAACTGAGAAACCCCCGCCCGCAACCACAACACCAACCCAAAAACACCAGCCGACGACAGTCCTCCCCGCCGACGCGGGGGTATTCCGGAGGAGGCCGTCACCCTCGGCGTACAGCCGCGGTCCTCCTCACCGACACGGGGATGTTCCATCGAGGCCGACGCTGGGGTGTTCCGCTCTCACCACCAGCGTGATCATGATGGTGGCCGTCCTTCCCGCCGACGCAGGGATGTTCCGAACGTGAACGTGAGCGTTCGGGTACGCCGTCGCCGTTCTGGTCGGACTTCGGGCAGGGCGTGTCGAATCCGGGGCCGCATGCGAGCTTCAGACCTGAGGGATCACTTTTGCTGATCGGGCTGCTGTTGGCGTACGTGTACCCGTTCATCTGGAGCGGGTCCGCGATGTCGATGACCGGGTCGGCCGAGAGGAAGCGCCCCGAGTTCTGGTCGTACTCGCGGGCTCCGATGTGCGTCAGTCCTGTGTCTGCGTCATCGATGCCGACGCCCAGATAACCGCGTTTGTTCGGCCAGCTCGCCGGCTTGGGACGCGCAGTTCGCCGTAAGGCTTGTAGGCGCGGCGTGTGACCGGCTGACCGGCCGACAGTTCGACCGCCGTGTTCGCCGTGCCGAGGTGGTCGGTGAGGGGCTGGCTGTATGCGCGGGAGGCCCGGGTGAGCGAGGGGATCGCGGCCGGCTCGGTCATCGCACCTCGCGGTAGCCTCTCGCCATGAGTCACGGGGAGGACGAGGGCGCGCTGGTTCTGGAGGCGCAGGAGATGCTCGCCGCAGGGCAAAGCGACGAGGAGGTCTTCGCCGAGCTGGCTGCGAGGACCGGCAACTGGGGTGTCTGTGTGTTGGCCGTGTGCTTGGCCCTGGGTGTGCCCCGGACTGACGCCGAGGCCCGGCTCCGCGAGGTCGAGCCACTCTTCTCAGACTTCGCGGTGGGTGAGGAGGAGGACCTCGCCTACTTTCTCAGGTTTGGGCACGTCTTCATCGTGGACCGAGTACTTGAGGAACACGAGGAGCGCATCCGCGACCTCTTGGGAACCGCCGCTGGTGCCCGCGGAGGCTATCCCGCCGGCCTGCTCGCGTGGTTTCGCGCCGGGGAGCTCACGAAGATCTTCCTCTACTTCGCCAAAACCCGGTTCCCGGCCGGGCGCGGCTCACCACCCGAATTTTGGGCCGCCATGACCGCGGCTGGCGAACTCCTGGCCAGCCGGGACCGCCCGGACCACGAAGAGGTGATTGCAGGGCTGGAACGATGCCGCACGCAGGCTGCGGCCATCAGCGCGAAGTAGCATCGTCATCGACGGACGTCCTTCGCTGGGTAGGCGGTCCTGTTGGCTCCCCACGGCCCAACGGCCCCGCGCAGGCCACGCCCATCCCCGTAGCAACGCCCGCGTTCGCTCCCTACAGTCGCCGCATGGCCACCGAGGACAAGAACCCAAGTCAGCCCGACGTCACCGCGATGCTCAAAGACCAGACCAGTGCCTGCAAGGCAGCACGCGACGCCATTGCCGCCGGCGGCGAGGTAATGCTCTACGACGGACAGCCGCCACAGTGGATGGTCCTCGGCATCGCTGCGACAAGGCTGAAACGGTCGTTGAAGATCGGCCTGACGACCCTCGGTCTTGACGAGACCGTTGAGATCCTCCGCGCTCGGCACCGCGATGAGCAACTGCGTACCGGCATCATCGTCGCAGCAAACCGATCTTGGTTCTTCACTCTCTACTTCGACGCCACCGGGACCGAGCTCCTGGCGTGCAGCGGCGTCAAGAACGAGCGGCCCTCGCGGGGAACGGTCAGAAGCTCCAGCTGTAGAGGCGCCACCCGTATTCGCCGCAGACGCTGCAAGGCGGGCAACGCCCTGCGCCTCCTCACCACGCTCGCCTCCACCGCCGTCCGTGCGCCACACATCACCCCATCGCCGGTGTTCCCGAGTCCGAGCCGGCCCGCAGCGGCGGCCCGCCCGCTCACGGCCGCCCAAGGCAGGCTGGAACAGGGGCGGGTTGCAGGTGCCGGGGGCTGACGGACAACGCGCTGGTCGCGGCCGGTGGGAGCGGTCTCGGCTACTCAGCCTGACCTGACCGGCTGCGGTTCGTAGAAGGTGCCGTCGCGGAGCATCGCGAACAGGACGTCGCCCGGCGCTGGGCCGGCTCCTGACCGTACGGCAGTTCTGAGCCGGATTCTTCTGGCAGCAAGATGCGGGCCTGGCTTCCTGGCCCAGTACAAGCAGCACGGGCCCTGCGTGCCGTTCGGTGGACGCCGCACCCGGTTACGGGTGGGAGCCGGATCACGCCGTGGTGCTGGCCGTCCCGGCTTCGCCGCCCGGCATACCGTCGAACATACCCGCGAGCAGCGTGGGCGATCGTGGTCGGGCCGGACGTGGCGCCGGGTGCTACCGGCCCCGGGGAGCAGGAGGTGTCTGAGCGTGATGGGGCGGGCGCGCTGCCTTCGGTCTTGGTGACGAAGGTGAGGGCGGCGGGGCGTGATGCGCGGCGGTCGTGCGGGCCGGGGGGCGGCGGGCTGGAATCGATCGAGCGGTACAACGACCTGGTCGTGGGCGCATATATCTGGGTACCGGACGACGATCACCCGGGCGCCGCGGCTGCGGAACTGGCGAACCTTCCCTTCCACTGGTTGCGGGAGTGGACGCTGTGGGTGGGCGTCGAGTGCGGGAGCCGACCGGATACGGCGTTGCACCGCCTGTACGGCACGGTGACGTTCTTCGAGCCCGATGCCGGCCAGATGGGCTTCTCCCCCACCGGCGGCCACCCGGCCGTCGCACTGCCGGTCCACCGGATCGTCGCACTCTCGGGCGACCGCCAGCGGCGCGGCCCCGGACAGGTGCCCGCCCACGAACCGGTGGACGAACACTAAACGGGGCGGGCCCCTGGGTGAGTTGTGGCGCGCTGTACATCCATCTCGTCGACCACTCCGGGCTGTGTGGGTCGGCCCGGACGGAGATGAACGCATGATCGAAACGCCCACGCACGTCTACGTGGTCACGCATAGCGCCACCGGGGTTGGGAAGGTGGGGATTGCTGGCTTGGATTCCGCGCGGATCGATCAGCACCGGAGCCAGGGCTGGCACCTGTACCGCGCTGTGCTGCTGCCCTCCCGGGAGGCCGCGCGGCAGGTGGAGCGGTCCGTCCTTCGGCAGCTCAAGATCGACGGAGTGAACGCGCGCATGCCTGCAGACCGCATGCCGCAGGGTGGCCAGAGCGAAACCGTGAACCTCGACGAGGTGTCGGCAGCGGACTTGTGGGGCCGGGTGGTTGCGGCTGCCGGTGAAGTGCAGACTCAGGCGGACAGGTCCCGGGTTGTGCTGGTTCTCGCCCGCATGGATGGCGGCCGTGTCCTGGTCGTTGGGACGGACCAGCCACTCGGGGCATCCAAGGGAAGCCCCGAGTGTGGCCTCGGCGAGGAACTCGCCGAGGATGGGTGGCTGGTGTATACAGCGAACATGACCGCCACAGTGGCGGAGGCCGCGCTGCGCGGTCTTCGAGACTGGGCGGCCAAGGCCGGTGTGATCGATGAGGCGGCTCTGCGTGAAGCCGGCTGGCCGGTGCCGCTGCTCCGCAACACCTATAGGTTGCAGGGCACAGTGGACGAGGAGTTCAGGCAGGCGCGCATAGCGGTAGGTGTATCACTGCACCCCTACCCCGCCGACGGCCTCGACGAGGACCAGGATTGACGATCGAGAGTCACGCGATCGTCTGTTCTCCTCGCCCGCGCCGTAGGCGCGCGGACGCAGAGTTCCGGCATCGGTGGCAGGAGGCCTGTGCCCCGAGCCGGGGGGCTTCTCCCCACCGGCAGTCATCTGGCCGTCGCGCTGCCGGTACAGCGGATCGTCGCGCTCTCCGGCGACCGCCAGCGGCGCGGCCCCGGGCACCGAGTGCCAGGACGTGATGCGCCGCGCGGTGGTCCATATGGCGCATGCTTTCGGTTACGTCCATGCGGAGGCGGGGCTGCTGTAGTGGGAGGGCTCAGCGTCGGCCGGGGAAGCCGGCCGTGTGTGGTTGTTGTTGTCAGCCGCGGAGGGGCGCCGCAGGGGCGGGTTGCTGTGCTCGTCGTCCTGGCCAGCGGCGTCGCGCGTGGCCGGAGGCGTGAGAATGTAGGGCATCGGTGCCCCGCGAGGCTCTGTTCGTGTGAGGGGCGAGGCGGTCGGATGGAGGCAGAGCGCGGGTGTACGTCACGAGGGTCCAGCTCAGGAACGTCAAAGGCTTCACCGGTAGGCGGGCGGCCGATCTGATTTTGCCCGGGCGTAGCGGCTGGACGGTGCTTGCGGGTCGCAACAGTTCGGGCAAATCCACTGTGCTGCAGGCGATTGCCCTGGCGCTGGGTGGACCGGCGGTCGCGCGGGCGCTGGTGTCGGACTTCACCGGCTGGATCTCGACGCCTGCCAAGAAGGGGGAGGTAGAGGTCCACGTCGTCAGCGACCCGGTGCACGATGGCTTTACGGGATCGGGCAACAAGCCTCAAGGTGAGATCTCTTTGGGTCTGCGGTGGACACACCCTGAGCCTGATCGTCATGCTCCTCGGCCGGTGATGGCACCGCTGGGTACTGGCAAGAGTGGCCCTCGCGGGCCGTGGGTGGAGAACCCGATCGGCTGGTTCTGTGCCGGCTACGGGCCGTTCCGGCGGTTGACCGGCGGCTCCAGCGAGGCGCAGCGGCTCATGCTGAACCAGGGGCCCAGTGGGCGCCTGGCAACGCTCTTCCACGAGGACGCCTCGCTGGCCGAGGGCGTGGCGTGGCTGATCGATCTACGGCTGCGTATGTACGAGGAAGGCACGAGCAGCGAGGCCGCCGTGTTGCTCAATCAGGTCCTGTCGTTGCTGCGGGACGGGTTGTTGCCCGACCGGTACCAGATCCAGAGGGTGTCAGCGGACGGCTTGTGGGTGGTCGAGAAGGGCCATAAGGGGCCCGGCTTCCCGTTGAGGGAGATGAGCGACGGCTACCGGACGGTGGCGGCACTGGTGCTGGACATCGTCCGGCAGCTCCACGGCGCCTACGGGTACTTGCACACTCATCCGACCGCTTCCAGGTCTGGGGGTACGGCGATCCTCGCCCCGGGCGTGGTGCTGATCGACGAAGTGGACGCGCACCTGCATGTGACCTGGCAGCGCAAGATAGGCGACTGGATGCAGGACCACTTCCCCAACATCCAGTTCATCGTCACCAGCCACAGCCCATACATCTGCCAGGCTGCCGACGAGGGCGGACTGATCCGGCTCCCTGGAGCAGACGAGCAACAGCCCCCCGAAGTGGTGGACGAGGATCTCTACCGCAGGGTCGTGTACGGGAGCGGAGACGATGCTGTGCTCTCGGAGCTTTTCGGTCTGGAGACGCCGTACTCCAGCCGTGCCGAGCAGCAGCGTCGGCGTCTGGTGGCCCTGGAGCGCAAGGTGTATGCCGAAGCGGCCACGGCTGAGGAGATCGCCGAGTACCAGGAGCTGAGCGGCCTGCTGACGAGCTCTCTGGAGAGCAGGGTGGCCGAGGTGTCGGCGCGGCTGGAGCAGGAACGGTGATTCCGCTTCAACGCGTCGATATCTCCACGCAGGCGCAGAGCTTGCTGACGCGATGGACACAGCGGGTCGAGAGTGCCGGGGCTACCGGCCAAGCTGCTCGGGAACTCTGGGGAGACGCGAAGGCTCCCAAGAAGCATGTGCGCTCGGCCCTGGAGTCGATGGCCCGCGGTGCCGTGCGGTGCATGTACTGCGATGACAGCCGCGGAACTGACATCGATCACTTCGAGCCGTTGGAGAGGGCACCTCTGCGGGCCTTCGTGTGGGTCAACCACCTCCTGGCCTGTTCGTTCTGCAACAGCAACACGAAGAACCGTAAGTATCCGGTGGATGCGAACGGGGACTGTCTGCTGGTGGACCCCACGGCAGAGGATCCCGCCGATCATCTCACTCTGCGGTTGTCGGTCGGCACGTACGATCCGCTGTCGCCCAAGGGTGATGAGACGATACGGGTGTTCGGGCTGAACCGGGCAGAACTTGTCAAAGGGCGAGTGGATGCCTTCGTCCGGGCCTGCTCCATCCTCCGCGACTGGCATGGTCTGCGTCGAAACGCCCCCTCCGAGGCCGAGCGCGTAGCCCAGGCACTGCTGGACTCTCCTTTCATTGATGTCGTCCACGCCATGACTCGCCTCAAACCGAGCGTCGCGGCGATCGTCGTTGGTCAGGCGACCGTTCCGGCCCTTGATGCCTGGCGCGCCGCGCATAGTCTCTCGTTCCGCGTCGGGCAACCGCGCGTATGCGGCGGCGCTGCCGACGCTGACTGCATCGACGACACCCTCGCGGACGACGGCCACTCCTGTCAGGGTCGGGCCGGCAGGAGGGGCAACGATGAACGCGTGATAACCATGCAGAACTACTGCCTCACCTGGACAGACTCCATCGGCACGCCTCGTTCCTCCGCCGTCGCCTACGACGAGCCCAGCGCCCAGGACCGGAAGGCTGCTCTCGAGAGCAGTGGCTGCACCAGCGTGGAGATCGTGGCTGTCAGGCCAGGGGAGCTTCCCGAGCCGCGGGGCTGAGATAGTGCCCGGCTGCGAGAGTTGCGCATGATCACTGCACCTGGTGCAGCAGAGTGCGGCTGCCCTGGCCATCGGGAGCGGCAGGCTCATGCCCGCGCTGGCCGTACGGGCGTTGTCAGTGCCGTGCGCCACGATCACCTGGTGCCCACTTTGGACGATATGCCTCCCTACCGGCGTGCGAAGCTGTTGTGGCGCTGGGCCCACCAGGGCCTGCCCTTCGTGGAACAGCTCGTCGCCGACGCCGACGAGTACCCGTGCCGCATGCCGACTGCGCTGCCCGGGCCGCCGGGTTCCGCCTTCGCCGCCCTCGGCGACGACGGCCGCCACCACCTCGTGCGTGCCGGTCACCTGCTCTGCGGCGGCCAGCAGTCGCCCGCAGGATTCCCGCACCGGCAGCACTGTTCGTGGGTCGAAAGCGCCAGCGGTCCGCAGGAGTGGGTGAGCGGGCGAGTCGACGCCGGCATCGTCTGGGGTTCGGCCGAGGTCACCTGGAGTGCGCCTTCTCGGCCCGTGCACCGACCCTAGCCTGGTCAGCCGGCGGGAGCGGTGTGTCGCCGGCCACTACAGCCTGCTGGACAGCTGGCCCCCCTCCCCCAGCCCGTACCGCTTCCGTCCGGCGGATGCGCGCTGCCCTCGTCGACGCGCTGGGGCCCGACTGCCACCTGTGCGGCCGCTACCCGGGAGCGATGGTCGACCATGATCACGAGACCGGTATGGTCCCGTCAACATCAACGATCTGGGAACGGTGTGGCGGGACATTGCGAGTACGTCGGCCGTGCAGCGTGTCGCGCCCGCCGCTCTTGACTGGACCGGCACCATACGAGGCGGATTCCGTCCGGACCTTCGCACGCCGCCCGGACGGGCCACCAGCCTCCCCGGCCCATGCCGAGCCTAGGGGCACGGATGGCGGCCACCGCCAGCGGGACGTTTCAGGCGTCGGCCACTCGGAACTATGGAGCTGGCTCGTAGGTCACGGTCTGGCCCTGGCAGCCGGTCGCCACCTCACGCAGGGCCACCACCTCGGTTTCGTCGGCCGCAAGCCCCCACCGGAGCTTCGTAGCCACCCACTCCGCGGCGTAGCGGCAGTGCACCTCGGCAGCGGGAGGCAGCCATTCGGAGGGGTCCTGATCGGCCTTGGACCGGTTCGAGCGCGCGGTGACGGCCACCAGACTGGCGTCGGCGCCCTGATCGTTGGCGTAGGCCTCACGGCGCGGCGCCGTCCACGCCGACGCCCCGCTGTCCCAACTCTCAGCAAGGGGCACCATATGGTCAATGTCCAGGCCGGAAGCGGATGTCACCCACACCTGGTCGTAGTACGACCACCAGCGTCCGCCCGACAGCCGGCACCGAGGTCCGACGGTGGGCGACTCGACCGCCTCGGCGAGCAGGACCTCCGCGCGGGTGTTGCAGCCATCGTCCGGGATGTCCCGGTGTTCCAGTGGCGGAAGGCGTCGCGGTCGTAGCCGTCGCGTGACTCGGCCTCCACCGGCAGCCGGTCGACGGCTTCGGCCAGAGGGAGCGTCTCCGCCGCCGAGGCAGGAGAGGACGCTGTGAGGGGAAGAACGGCAAGGGATGCGGCGGCCAGGCCACGCAGCACGGTGGTGAGCATGAACCGTTGTTAACGGCCCCGCAAGGGGCGCTGTCGGGTCTTCGTCGAGTGCGCCACCCGTGTCGGTGCAATGGTCGTATTGGACATCGCCGCGGCACTCCGCTCATGCAGCTCGCGGCGGATGCTCAGCACGCGTCTCTTGCCGTACCCGGTCGGGTGACGGTGCGTGTGAGCGCGAACCCCCGGCATGCACTGGTGCGTCATGCCCGGTATGAAGCCGATCAACGACGGGCACGTGGCCGAACCGGGACTCGCGGTCGTGGAAGTCGCCGCCGCCGATGACGAAACAGCGTTCGCCGTCCAGAAACTGCTCGCCACACGGTGGGCGATCGCGCCGGCGGACCGCACCACCCACGAACCCGGCGAACCAGGCGTACGACTGCGATGCCACCTGGACCTCCGTCAGCAGCCCGCCCCGTAGACGAGGAAGGAATCAGGGGTGGCATGGACGCTGCCGGAACCGATGCTGAGCAGAGCACCCTCGTACCAAAGCCCTGACCTCCCACCGGGCTGAGCCGGCGAGCCCAAGTAGGACGGATTCCGGGCGGCCGTCCTGGTCGACGCGGGCCAGGTGATGCAGCGCTCCAGACGCGGCACGAAGATAGGCCGGCTTTTCCTGAGATCGTGGCCGGGGCCGTGCAGCTGCCGCGACCCGCCCGCGCCCAACGAGTCAGTGAGGTGTGCGCAAGGCCGGGGCGCCGCCCGCCTGGCCTGCGCTGACGCGGGAGCCCGGGGGTCGTGCACGGCTGTCGATGGCGAGACGGACTTTCGTGCTCAAGCAGCCACGGGAGCATCCGAGGGCGCGGTAGTCAGGCTCCGCCCGGTCTGGTGCGTAATCACGCACTGCACCGTCCACGCCCGCGACAGGCGGCCCAATTCCCCATGCAGGCAAGGACGGAGCGGCACGCCACCGTTGTGGTGGCGTGCCGCCGGTTGGTCGGGATGAGTCGGCGGTGCGAGCCGCCGTCTCATTGGCTGGTGTTAGCGGCGTCCGCCGCGGTGCTGGCCCCAGGAGTCGCTGTCGACGTAGCGGCCGCGGTCGTTGCGGAGGGTGGCGGTGTCGGAGCGGTTGTCCCAGACGTAATGGCGGCGGTCCTGGTAGACGTCCGAGCGGGTGTCGCGGCCGATGCCGGTGTGGACGCGGACGGTGGAGCGGCCGCGCAGGCGGTAGTCGTCGAAGGTGTAGCGGTGGCCGTCCTCGTCGCGCAGGGTCCAGCCGTCGAGGTTGACGGCGTGGCGGCTGTTGTTGGTGATCTCCACCCACTCGCGGTTCAGGGAGCGGTTGGAGCGGTCGTCGCGGCCCGGGGAGTCGTACTGCACGTCCGAGATTTCCACGTTGGGCCGGTGGGGGCGGGCCTCGGCCGCCGAGGTCGGCACCGTCAGGACCGCGGTCAGGGCGCCGGCGGTCAGGACGGCGGCGGTGATGCGGCGGGCGGTGATGTTCTTCGACACAGGTTCCCCCTGCTTGGTACGGGCACCGCCGGCGCTGGCCGGGACGGTGCCTGGTGCGGGTGCGGCCGGCTGGCCGCGGTCACACCCTGCCCACACTGCGTCCACCATGTGGTGGAATCGTGCCCCACGTTACGGATTCTGCATATTCCTGAGACTGTCGACTGCATTGTCCATTCATCGTGTGAATGCACCAGGTTGACGTCCGTGTCCGTTGAGAGCCAACGCCTCACTCCCGATCCCGCCATGGCGCGCCACCCATCGCGGCGAACAGGCATCACCCGATGGTGAGTAACAGCCGACAGGCCCTACCGCGGGTGTTGGCCATCGCGGCGACGTCGGCCTTACGTCGCTGGGGCGACGGCCGGGGTGGGCGATGCGGCGTCGTGGAACGGGGTCCAATTGCGCCCAACAACAACTGCCGCTGCCCCGGCGCGAGGTCTGCATACCGGGCTTGTTGATGGGCAGCTCCGGGTCTGTCAAACGAGCGGTGTAACTAGGGTGGTTGGGGCTACTGGCGGGCCGCCGACACGCGGCCGTCGAAGGTGATGTCGAAGGCGTTCAGCGCGGCTTTCCAGCGCATGGTCCAGCGGACCATGCGCCCTTGCCCGTGGGGTCGAGGGACATGATCGCCATGTAGATGGGCATCACAAGACAGTCGGTGACAGCTCAGCCCACTCAGAGCTTCCCTTAGAAGCTGTTGTCTTTCCGAGAGTGCGGGTGTGTTTCCGCTGGTCAGGTGTAGGGGTGGTGTTTCGGCGGGAGGGACGGGTTGTTGTGTCGTCTCTTCGGTGGAGGTGCCGGGATGCCGTCGGTGATGGGGCTGCTGGAGGAGCGCGAACGCGTCGCTCGGCAGCGGGTGGATGCTCTCCAGGCCGAGCTGCGGGAAGCGGAGGCGGTGTGGGAGCGGTTCGTGATTGCCCGTGAGACGGTGGGTGAGGTTCTGGCGGAGCCTCGCGGAAGCGAGGACGTGGCGCCGGTCGTGGTGGCCGGTGAACGGCCGGTGCAGGTCAGGCAGGCGGTGCCCGGCTCAGTGGTGCCTCACTGGGAGGAAGGGCTCGCCCCGGCGGTTCTCGCGCCGGACTACCAGCGGATCATGGCCGTGCTGGCCGGCGGGAACGAGATGCGCGGGGAGGCGATGGACTGTCGTCAACTCGCGGTCGGCCTCGGGCTGGAGCCGGTCCCGGCGAAGGTGGAAGGGGTGCGGTCGAAAGCCAAGCGGCTGGCCGCGCGGGCTGGCTGGCGGAGGAACGTCCGGGGCTGTTCAGCGTGCCCGTCGGGCGAGGCGGCGGCTCATGACCGTGCTCATCGCCCACTTGATCACTGCCTCCGAGGTGTCGGTGCGCGTCTCGTAGTCGCGGGCCAGCCGGCGTGAGTGCATCAGCCACGCGAACGTGCGCTCCACCAGCCACCTCTTCGGCAGCACGGTGAAACCGCTGGTGTCGTCGCTGCGTCTGACCACGGTCAGCACGATCCGCCAGGCATCGCGGGCGAGGTCGACCAGGCGTCCGGTGTAGCCTCCGTCGGCCCACACCCGCGTGACGCGCCAGTGCCGCTCACGCAGCCGGGCCAGGAGTGTCTGCCCGCGTCCCGGTCGGTGGCCGAGGCCGCGGTCACCATCACGGTCAGCAGCAGTCCGAGGGTGTCCACCACGATGTGCCGCTTGCGGCCGTTGACCTTCTTCCCGCCGTCGAATCCCCTGGTCGCGCTCGGCACCGACGCGGCTGCCTTCACCGACTGCGCATCGATGATGCCGGCCGTCGGCTCCGGATCCCGGCCCGCGGCCCGGCGGACCCGGTCGCGCAGCCGGTCGTGGAACTCGGCGGTCAGGCCCTTGTCCCGCCAGCGCCGGAAGAAGGCGTAGACGCGGTCCCACGCGGGGAAGTCCGCAGGCATCGCCCGCCAGGTGATACCGCCCGCGACCAGATAGCGCACCGCATCGACCATCTGCCGGTGACAATAGCTCTCCGGTTGCCCACCGCGGCCCTCGAGCCAGCAGGGAACCGGCATCGCGTCACGTACGACGGCCCACTCCGCGTCGCTCATGTCGGACGGATACCTCGGTCGCCTGTACGGCCGGTCCGCGGCGTTCCCGAACCGGTGAGCGAGACAATCACACGACGGGGACGCCGAGTTGGACGCCATCGACGCCGGCACGGAAGACTGCAGCACCAGGGGCCTCCTGTTGCTCGTTTGGATTCGACACCCTCGAGCTGTGCGGGAGGCCCCGCTTTCATGCCCGGTCGGCCACGAGATCACCCGACCGAGTCGACGACCTCGAACTCACGCTCACCAAGATCGATAGAACAACAGCTTCATAGAGCTGGGCGTATCTGAGCTCCGCCACCTGCTAACCGGTGCCAAGCGCGACCTGGCTGACTTCCTTGCGCTGGCTGCCGATTGGGCCTCCAGGCACCTGCCTGGCCATTGCGCTGCCCTCACAGCCGCCCTTGCCCGCGTTCTCGACCTTCCCGGTCGGCCATGTCGCCGGAGCCGTAGGAAGGCACGGGCTTCGCCGGCCACGAAGGCGGGCCCCTGGATTGTCATCGTGTGCGACGCGGTGAGCATGTTCGTGTGTACCTGCCTGGGCACCGACGTGTATGCCGACAGGTGGCTGTGCGACGCCGGGGCGATGCCTGTTCTGGCATCAATACGCTCCTCTCAACAGCACCTACGTTCGGGTGTTACGGCCGAAAGCAGGGGGATGTGGTGTCAACGGGCGACGCGCAGAGGGTCTGGAAGCCGTCCGTAACGGACCTGTGGGCAGGACGACGTCCTCTGTGGTGGACCGTTGGCCCGACAGGGGAGCTGGCTGTTCTGCTCGTCCATCGGCAGTGCCTACGCCGAAGCCGCTATGTGAAGGGGTGGGTGGGATGGGGCCCGCAGGTCCCATTCGATGCGGTGCTCGTGATTCGTCAGGCTGACGGGTCGCTTCAACGTCGACCGATCAAGGACGTCCCGGTCAGGCCGAGCCACATCGCTCTTCTCCCGGAGGCCCGGCTTCTCATCGCAAGCGGGCGAGCGGGCAAGAAGGAGTCGGGAGCATGGAGCCCGAACGCCGTGGTGTTCTCTCTGGAAAGTGGTAACCAAGAAGCCACCTTCTGCATCGGCGACGGGCGACCTGCGCTCCGGGAGGTCGCCTTCCTGACGTGCCTTTGGAGGGATGCGCCGCTGCCACGGAGGGTGACCGGGTCTGGCTGATCTGGTATTCCGGCAGTCGGCGGGGAGGCACGTTCTTGACGCGGATCACCCCGTCGACCGGTGAGGTGACCAGTTGGCCCAGCCCCGTACGTGACCCGGACGGGTTCGCCGTGCGCGACCATCGAGCAGTCCTGACCAAGCGCGTTCACAACCAGAGGTCAACCGAAGTGGTGCGAGCCGAGTTGGATGGTGATACCTGGAGTGTGACCGAGCGGCGCAAGATTCGAATGCCTGGACGGGTGGTCATGCGCTGCGGTCAGGGTCGCGACGGTCTTCTATGGCTTCGCGCTGGCGACACGTGGCTTCGCATTGCAGCCTGATAGCGGCCGAGAGCGTGCGGCTCATGGTCGACGGGCCACCTCGGCTGCGTAGGCCATTCTGACCGCGCCGGCAGACCATCGTTCGGCCGCCATAGGGCTGATACCGAGAAGCCGTTGCAGCACGGCCGGTGGCATCTGTGTGCAGAGGTCGAGCAGGGCGGCGCATCGTCCGGCTTCGGATGGGAGGCCGATGTTCCGCAGACGGGTCGCGAGTCGGCTGCTGGTCAGTGCTCGTCCGGGGCGCTGGGTCGGGAACAGCCAGGGCGCGTTTGTCTCGTTGCTGTTGACCGCGTGCTCATGGCTGTGCGCGATGTCGACGAGTTGCAGGACAAGGGCGTCCAGGGATGGTGGCAGCCTGAGCGGTGTCTTGTTGATGCGCAGTGCGACGCCGTCCTCGTCGTGCAGGACGTGGTCGGTGGTCAGGCGGCAGGTCTTGGCGGGAGTCTGGCCGTAGAGCAGGACCATCAGGCCGGCGGCGCGGTCCTTGGTCAGGTCGCCAGCCTCTCACCCTGGTTCTTGAGCCAGGCCAGGAACAGCACGGCTTTGGAGATCTGCACTTGTGTGATGTCCACTGTCGATGCGGTGATCGTCTTTCCGCGGGCTCGTCGCCGGATGCGTGCAACCCGGTCCCAGCGCGCGTAGGCGGTGAGCAGCTGCCGGTGCTCGGGATCATCCAGGGCGGCCGTCTTGTACTCGATCCACCGTTCTAGGCGGGCGAGGTATTCGTCGCGGACAGGCAGGATGCCAGCCGCAACCAGCACGGACCGGAACCAGTCGACGGCCAGGTCGCGGCGGTGCCCGGCGCTTCGGGCGTCGAGAGCCTCATGACTGAGTTCGCAGACCCCGGACGCCAGGTCGTTCAGGAGGCTGGCGGCCTCTTTCGACTCGCGCGTGTAGAGCAGTGCCCTGCGGGGATTGTGGTCGAGTAAAGCGGCTGCGATCTGGTCGAGCTCTGGACGCGGCCTGCCGTCCGGCGGCGTCAGGAGCCTGCGTAGATGCCGCTCACCGGCGCGCAGCGACGGCACCGACCGAAATGAAACAGCCGCTCGACCTTGCCACAGTCCTCGCACGGCTTTCCGGCCTCGGGCGCCACTTCCCAGCAGTTTTCGCAGAACGGGCCGCGGGCGACCCTGGCAACGACCCGCTTCGTCCGGCCGCAGTCCGTGCAGGGTTCTGGCGTGGTCAGGCAGGCCCGGCAGCGGGGGGAGTCGGTGGTGCTGTGGAAGCAGGGACGGACGTTGCCGCATGAGGTACACGTCATCGTGGGCGGCTTTCGGCAGGCCGAGCAGAGCGGCCCCTGACCAGTGCGGGCGGAGACAGCCCGGTATTTGCCGCAAACGATGCACGTCTCCTGGCAAGTCGCCTCCTTGTCGCGGCAGGTGTTGCAGAACGGGGCCCCGCTGGCGTCTCTGCCTGCGGGGGTGCGGGAGCGACTGCACCACTTGCAGGGTTCGGCGAGGGAGCGGTTGTAGCAGCTGCCACAGACGCGGAGCCGTTTGATCGAGTGTCCGAGCCGGACGATGCGCTGGCAGTGCGGACACTTCGGAGCGGAGACCCCCGTGGCGCCGGCGTGGTGGAGCCGGTCGACCAAGAGCACAGTCCGCGGTGAGTAGTGGTCGGCCTGGCCGGTGAGCAGAGCAGGGACCGTAGCTACACTTCCTCCAGCACCAGGGAATATGGCGCCTTCCCCTCGTGCATCTGATGCAATTCCCCGGGGTCCCAGCGCACCGGCCATCGGCGATCGAAGAACGCGTGCGTCACCGCGGACACGGCGAGCCCCGCGGCCAAGCCGGTCTAGGACATCTACAGCGGAAGCACGGCCCAGACCAGGGCCAGCATCACGGCCATCACCAGGTGGTACTGGGCAACGTGTCCCAGGCACGCACCCCAGCCCTGCCCCGGGCTCACGCCGTCGGCGACCTCGGCAGTCGACGGCGCCGCCTTCCCCTCGGTCTGCTGGTCGGTCTGTCCGATCACGTGGTCCGCAAGGTTGTGACCGACGGAGAGAACCGCCCACACCGCCCCGAAGGTCGCCAGGGTCGCGATCTGCTCGATGAAGGTCATTGTGCACCTCCTGCCGCTAGGAGACCGTGGTCCAGAATCAACGCATGGACGTCCCCAAGCTGCTGGAAGCCGCCTCCCTGCTGGTCCCTGCGAAGATCGCCACCGAGAACGACATCACGATCAACGACGTCTGGGACCACCTCGCCCACGATGAGTGGGAGGTGGCCCTCGGAGTCCTGGAGGAACTCGCCGACGTCCACCCGCTTCCGCTCGACTTCTGGGGAAGCCTCGCCACGGCCGCCGAGCAGATGCGGATGGAGAGAAGCGCGGCCTGGTGCCACTGGCGCTGCTACGAAGCCCGCAACGGGATCATCCGCGCCGACCTCACTCTTCGGCCAGCCAGCGAGAACCGACGGCAGACTCCCTTCTCCGGAGCCGGTGTTCTGCGGCCGATGTGGAACATCGGAAATCGCACACCAACCGGTGAGGACGACCTCAACATCGCACTCCTGTGGGTCGAGTTCGCCCCCACTCTGGGGCCCGGCGAGCATTCCTCAGTGCGACTTGCCCCCCTCGACCCCTCGCAGTGGCGACACCTCCACCCCGGCCAAACGATCACGATGCATGAAGACCGGACCATCGGTGGCACGGCTGTCATCCTGGAAGTCCAGGGGCCTACGGCCACGCCCGCCCCATAAAGCCTGCCGCCCCTGGCTCCTGCCGTTGGTGCAGAGAATGTCGAGGTGGAAGGCGCCGTTCATTCCGTGTGCGGCCAGCTTGTAGAAGTTGGTCTTGCCGGTCTTGTCGGCGAGCTTCTCCAGGACGTCGTGGCCGCGCACGCGGCGGTCCGCGATGTAGTGCGAGCCTAAGGACAGGGCGAGCGCGGCCGCGCCGGGGTGGACCCAGATGCCCAGCGCGGGCTCCGAGCCCGGCGACGACCGCCTGCGTGGCCGTGTAGGTGAGGCAGTGGTGCAGGCACGCCTTGCGGCCGTCGGCGGTGCGTGGGTGGTCGTCTCCTTGTAGCACCTCAACACGATCACCGGGCTCCACGAAATTCGGGGCGTCTCAGCCGTCCGGCAGTTCGACAGAGGGCTCCGCGCCCGCGGGGACGACCGGTTCTGAGGCGCGACAGCCGGACGCCGACGCGAAACCTTCGCCCGCAGCGGAGTCGCATCCGGCGGCCCTGGTCCTCAGCGGGACGCCATTGGCACGCAGCACCTCGCGAACGTCCAGGATCAGCGGGAAGACCTCGTGGTTGAGGTCCTCGCCCTGCTCCTCCCATGCCCGCTGTTCGGCTTCGACGGCCATGCGGTCCTCGGCGAACACTCTCTCGGTGAAGCGCCTGATGAACGGCCAGGCGAGATGAATGGCACCTGGAATTCCGGGCTTCTCGATCATGAGCAGGCCGTAAGCGTGGCAGGTGCGCTGCTCGGCGTCTTCAGGCACGTAGGCGGCCCAGAGAGAGAAAGCCGGACGTTCGGCGTTCTCCGGAACCAGGTCGAGGGTCTGATAGGGGTATTCGGTGCGGATGGTCATGACATCGCGGGAGTCGCGGCCGCCGATCCCCTCGGCGGCCAGCAGACCGGCGCTCCGGTTCCGCTTCCCCCGGCATGGGTGAACAGATACCGGGCCTCCACCGACCGCGCGCTGGTCCGGTATTCCAGCAACTCGGGGCGAAGCTTGCCGACGACGCCCCGGTGGAGGAACTGGTGATTCATGTCCAGGAGGTTCTCGTGCATGAACGAGTAGTGGCAGCGCACGGTCCGGGAGAAGGACATGGTTTTGCACTTCGGCGAGCCGAAGGCCGGCAGCTCGGGAAATGCGGTGGTCACCGCCTTGTCCGGGTCGCCCGGGAAGACGAACACCAGGCCATACGCCTCACGGACCGGATAGCCGCGCACCCCCCGCGGCGGCCGACCGTCGCCTTTGGACAGGTACGGGATCTGCGAGATACGGCCGTCACCGCGGTAGGCCCAGGCGTGGTAGCAGCAGCGGAGTGTCTCGCCGTCCACGACACCCATGCTCAGCGGCACCTGACGATGGGCACACCGGTCCTCCAGCGCATGAACGGTGCCGCTCTGTCCCCGGTAGAGCGCGATACGCTCACCGGCGAAAACGGTTCCCACCACGCGACCGGGGCGCAAGCGCCTGGACACCGCCACCGGGTACCAGAAGTCCGGATGCGCCCCGACACGCCGAAGATCGATCATGCCCGAACCTCGACTGCTGCGCCGGGCTTCGAGGACCGACTGCGCCTGAGCCCGGCGGCAAGGTGAAAAGACACGTCGAGGTCGGTTTCGGCCATGCTTCTTCCCTTGCCAAGACGGAGGCCAGGACGGTCACACATCACGCCAGCACAGCCTCCCGTCGATGCGACGGTGGCCCCGGCCGCTTCATCCTGACGGCTGCCGGACTCCCGCGCGCTGCAAGCGCCTCCGGACGAGTGAGCGGCCGGGCAACCCGGCTGCCGTTGAGGTCAATGCTCGCGCGGTCGTCCATGACCGGCCACCGCACCCAGTCCCGCCCCGGCCACCCCGACACCAGACACAGATCAGCCCCGACCAGCGTGTACCGGCCGGGGCTGACCTGAAGGTATGTGGTTGTGAAGGGCGACTACGCGGCGAAAGGCACTGCAGGGCTTCAGCCGAACGATCTTCCCTGCAGGCAATAGCTGAGGCCCGGGGGCTCAGCCCGGTCAGAACGAGCCTCCGGCGGGGGATCGGCCGGCACCGGGATGGAGGGGGCGCCGCTCCCGGCCGCAGGGCGCGTAGTGACGTGTGAGGGGTGCTCCTATCCCGTCCGCCGTCGACCCAGGCAGAGCCGAGCAGACGCGGCCCATGGCGTCCAGATCGTTCGTACAGTGGCGCGCTCCACCTGGACGCCATGAACCACGCCCGCTCCACGGTGTGTGGGTCGACGGCGGACGGGAGGGGAGCCGGGGAGGGTTGTGGTGCAGCGGACCCGGCTGACGTCGGCGCTTCAGTTCTCGGGCGAGTCCGCTTCGGCGTGCTCGGCAAAGACCTCGCGTGCCACGGCGTAGCTGTCAAACGCGCGAGCCACACCCGCGTAGACGGCCATCTGGATGAAGGCTTCGACGATCTCCTCTTTAGTCACGCCATTGTGTAGAGCGATACGCAGCTGGCCCCGAAGCGGCTCGAGGATGCCCAGGCTCGCCGTGATGGTGACCGAGATGAGTGCACGGGTGCGAAGGTCGAGGTGCTCGCTGCGAGTCCATGCGTCATTGAAGGCGTGTTCGGTCGCGATCCGTGTGAAGTCGTAGGCGTTGTCGGGTTCCGTCGGCCTTGGATTGACATACGGCGCCAGGCTGAAACCAAGGATCTTCTCGGCGTTGTTCAGAGCACGCGTGTAGTCAGCGTTGTGTTCCGTCATGGCGCCATTCTGCGCGCTGCCGAGCCAAGGCTATTAGATTGGCGCACGATGCTCGGACTAAAGGTTGTCCCGCAACTCTGGAGACGGATTGCCGGTGTCCGGTTCAACCCAATTGGCCGGAATCCCGTCGAGACCGCGAGTCGGGGTGGAACCGGACAAGTCGATCCGGCTGTGGTGACCTACCAGCCTTTGCCTCGAGTTACGGGACAACGCTTAGGGACGATGTCTGGGGTTCGGCCGTGAGCGCGGTGGGGGGCTTGAGTGTGGTCCGGGGTTCGGGGAGGGTGATGCTGGTGCCGTCGGTGTCCCAGCGGGTGGCCTGCCGGGCTGCTTCACCCACAGCTGCAGTTCGATCCACCCCTGCCTGAGGACCGTAGAGAGATCGGTGGGAACAGCTCCCAGTACCCGTAGCCGAGGACCTGTCCCGAGCGGGTGGTCGCTTCGATCCACTCGGGCTGGCTGCTGGCGGACCGCGACGCGCAACCGTACCGGTTTGCCGACGATGTGAACGGGATTCCGGGCGACGTACTGGACGACGTACGTGTCGTGGTTGCGGCCGGCGGCGCCAGCGGTGTGCACGGGCCAAAACGGTGTCGTAGTAGGTGTCCAGTCCCAGGCGAGTGGTGCTCCGGGCTGCCTACGGTATGGCCCAGGAGGTCCTGGACGAAGGCGTCGGCGGTCACCTCACGGCCTTCGGGCTCTTCACCGGCAGCGAGTCCTCGATCTCGGTGTCGTGGTCGAGGTTCTTCGGCGACACCCGCGCCTTTGGGTTGGCGGGGCTACGGGTGGCCTGCCAACGGGTGCCGGAAATGCGGAAGGTCAGCCGGATCTGGGCGCAGGGTGAGGCCGCAGGACCGCCGGTGGGAGCCTCAGGCCGCGCCGACGCCCTCCAGGAAGGTGCGGGCAACGAGGTCGGCCGCCTGCGGCGGCTCCAGCTCGGGGAACCGGTGTGCCGCGGTGTCGACCATTTCGTCCAGGACCGCACGCGCCCAGGCCGCGCCGACGTCGACGCGCAGGTACCCCTCGTCGATGGCTCGCTGGACGAACGCGTCCAGGCGGCTGCTCTGCTCCGTCCGGCGGGCGTTCGCCTCAGGGTCCTTCCGCATCATGCGCCGCGTGTCGACGGGCCACACGCGGCTGACGGGGATGATTCCCTCCAGGTAGCGGTGCAGGGCGACCGGGACGGGGGCCTCGGTGAGCCGGGCCTCGTCCAGAACGCGTTCGGCGGAGTCGAGCTTGGCCTGAAAGACGGCGCTGAGCAGGGCCTCACGGTTGGCGAAGCGGCGGTGCACGGTGGTGCGGTCCACCCCGGCGGCCGCGGCGATGGCCGCCATGGAGGTGCCCGGATCCTTTGCGAGGAGCCGGGCTCCCGCGTGGAGGACGGCGTTCAGGTTGCGTGCGGCGTCGGCTCTCATGGGCCGCAGACTCTATCCCTGTGCTCCATTAACACCATCATCAGAGACTTGTGAGAAGCAACACACCTCAGAAGTGCAACATTCATGCTGCAATTCTAGTTGTCACCTCTACATTGGTGTTGCTGTCCTGTTGGGCGGTGCAAGGGTCGACGAAACGAGGAACGCACGATGTCACGCACTTGGCTGATCACCGGCGGTTCACAAGGGCTGGGCAAGGCCCTGGTGCTCGCGGCTCTCCAGACCGGGGACCAGGTCGTGGTCACCTCGCGCAAGCCGGAGGCGCTCGCCTCGCTGCGGGCGGAGTACCCCGAGCGCCTGTCGGCCGTGTCGCTGGACGTCACTTCCCCGTCCGATGCGCGCGAGGTCGTAGCCGCCGCGGTCGATCGCTTTGACTCGATCGACGTGGTCGTCAACAACGCCGGCTACGCCACCAGCGGCTCGATCGAGGACTTTCCCGAGGACGAGTTCCGCGCCCAGATCGATGCCAACCTCTACGGCGTGGTCAACGTCACCCGTGCCGCGCTGCCGGTGCTGCGCGGCCAGCGGTCGGGCCACTTCGTGCAGATCTCCTCCATCGGCGGCCGCGTCGGCGGCACCCCGGGTCTGAGTGCCTACCAGGCCGCCAAGTTCGCCGTCGAGGGCTTCTCCGAGGTCCTGGCGAGCGAGGTCGCCCCCTTCGGCGTGAAGGTCACCATCGTCGAGCCGGGTGGCATCCGCACCGGTTGGGCCGCAGGTGCCGCCGAGCCGTCCGGTCCCGTCGCTCCCGACTACGAGGAGACGGTGGGCGCCTGGCTCGGCCGTTTCGCCGAGTACGCCGGCAACGAGCCCGGCGACCCCGCCCGCATGGCCCGCGCCATCGTCGGCGCCGTCGAGGCTCCGCAGCCGCCACGCCGCTTGCTGCTGGGCAGCGACGCGCTCGGCATCGCCATCCGCTCAGAGGAAGACCGTCTCACCGAAGCCAACGAGTGGGCCGAGGTAAGCCGTTCCACCGACTTCTCCGCCTGAACCCCGGCCGCCCCGAACGCGGGCCGTCCGCCCGATCCCACGGGCGTTCACCCAGACGAACGGGCTCCCCGCCTGATCGAATCGAACGAGGTGCCCCCCGATCCACTGGCGCGGCTATTCCACCATCGGCTCGATCGAGGCCGCGGTCCAGGCCCTCCGACCGTCGGCCGCCGCCGGCGGCCTTCGCGCAGTGTCCACCGGGCCCGTCCACCGGACCCCGCCCAGTAGCAGGAACAACGAGCAATGACCAAGACCTTTCTGATAGCCGGGGCCGCAGGCGGGCTCGGCGGCCGTGTCGTCGAGGCGGCTCTCGCCGTCGGCCACAACGTGGTGGCGACGGATCTGGACGCCGACGCCCTGACCGTGCCGGACGGGCACCGTAACCGGCTGCGCGTGCGGGCGCTGGACGTGACCGACCCGGCGGCCGCCCGTGACACGGTCACGTACGCGGTCGCCGAGTTCGGCACCGTCGACGTGCTGGTGAACAGCGCCGGCACCCGCGGCGTCGGCTCGATCGAGGACATGCCGGAGGACGAGTTCCGCCGCAACGTCGAGGTGAACTTCTTCGGCGTGGTCAACACCGTGCGGGCGGTGCTGCCGGTGATGCGTGAGCGCCGTTCCGGCAGCATCGTCAACGTCTCCACCATCGGCGGCCGCCGTAACCAGCCCGGCCTCGGCGCCTACCAGTCGTCCAAATGGGCCCTGGGCGGCTTCACGGAGATCCTCGCCCGCGAGGTCGCTCCCCTCGGCATCCGTGTCACGCTCGCCGAACCCGGAGGCATTCGCACCCCCTGGGCCGCCGCCCCGATGCCGATGCCCGCCATTCACGAGGAGTACGAGGAGACCGTCGGCGCCTTTGCCCGCACCTACAGCGCCAACCCGGATGTGATGCGCGGCGACCCCGCCAAGATGGCCGCCGTAATTCTGCGCCTCACCGAGGAGCCGGCACCGCCGGTGCGGCTCCTGCTCGGCTCCGACGCCGCCTGGCTCGCCCCGCAGATCACCGAGGCCCGCGCGGCCGAGGACGCCGCGTGGCGCGAGGTCAGCGTCTCCACCGACCTCGACGGGCTCGGCGACTTCGCCGACACCGCCGTCGCACGGATGGTCCGCCCCGCCAAGAGCTGAGCCGGGACCGCCCCACCCGGGGCCGGCAACAGTCCCACACGGCCCGGCCGCACCGCTGTCCGGCCCACCCCCTTCTGCACATCACCGGCCGGCGTGTCCCGAGCACGCCACCACGGACCCGGTGGCGCCGCACACGACGGCTGCACCGGCGGACGCCCCGTCCGCCGAAGCGGCACCACCCTCCACGCGCCGTCCCATCGGCGTGCCCCAGGGACACCCCAGTCCCGCCAATCACCCGCACGAAAGAACCCGGAACCATGACTGTTCGCGACAAGCTCTACATCGGCGGCGCCTGGGTCGCCCCCAGCGACCCCTCCCTGCGGCTCGACGTCCACTCCCCGCACGACCAGTCCGTGCTGGGCAGCGCCGCCCAGGCTGCGCCCGCCGACGTCGACGCGGCCGTCACCGCCGCCCGCAAGGCCTTCGATCGGGGTCCCTGGCCGCACACCACCCCTGAGGAGCGCCAGGCTGTCGTCCGCCGCTACGACGGGCTGCGCACCGCCCGCGCCGACGAGGTCGCCCACGCCATCTCCGTCGAGAACGGCTCGGCCGGCTGGTTTACCAAAGCAGGTCAGCCCTTCCTGACCCGCCAGGTGAAGGCGTACCTCAAGGCCGCCGAGGAGTTCGGCTGGGAGGAGATCATCGAGCCCTCTGACGAGTCGGTCACCTTCGACACCATCGTGCGCCGCGAGGCGATCGGCGTCGTGGCCACGGTCATCCCGTGGAACTCGCCGTTCTCCGCCGCCACGGCGAAGCTGGTCCCGGCCCTGCTGGCCGGCAACACCGTCGTGCTGAAGGTCTCGCCGGAGAACTCCTTGAGCATGGCGCTCCTCGCCGACCTGTGGCACGAGGCCGGCCTGCCGGAAGGCGTCCTGTCCGTCCTGCCCGCCGACCGCGAGACCAGCGAGTACCTCGTATCCCACCCCGGCATCGACAAGATCTCCTTCACCGGCTCCACCGCCGCCGGCCGCCGCATCGGCTCCATCGCCGGTGACCACCTCAAGCGCGTCGGCCTGGAGCTGGGCGGCAAGTCCGCCGCCGTCATCCTGGAGGACGCCGACCTCGACACCGTGATGCAGGGCCTGCGCTTCGGCTCGCTCGGCAACAACGGGGAGGCGTGCATCCTGCAGACCCGTGTCCTCGCGCCGCGCAGCCGGTACGAGGAGGTCGTCGAGGCCGTCAAGACGATGGTCGAGTCCCTCAAGGTCGGCGATCCGGCCGCCCCGGACACCTTTATCGGCCCGATGATCCGCCGCGACCAGCAACAGCGCGTCATCGACTACATCAACATCGGGATCGAGGAGGGTGCCCGCCTGGTCACCGGCGGCCCGCAGATCCCCGATGGCCTGGAGAAGGGCAACTACGTCACCCCCACCGTCTTCGCCGACGTCGACAACTCCATGCGCATCGCCCAGGAGGAGATCTTCGGCCCGGTCCTCGTGGTCATCGCCTACGAGGACGAGGACGACGCGGTCCGCATCGCCAACGACTCCGAGTACGGCCTGTCCGGCGGTGTCTGGGGCACCGACACCGAGCGCGCCCTGGCGGTCGCCCGGCGGCTGCGCACCGGTGGCGTCATCATCAACGGCGCCGGCAACAGCTTCGACGGTCCGTTCGGCGGCTACAAGGCCAGCGGCATCGGCCGTGAGTACGGCAAGGTCGGTCTGACCGGCTACGTCGAGCACAAGACCATCACCCGCACCCGCTGACCGATCGCCGGCCGAGGTCACGAATCCCGGCCGGCGGTCCCGGCACCGGGGCTTCCCGCGAGCGGCAGTCCTGCGGAGGGCCCCGCGTCCCAGCAGAGAACCACCATGTCCACGCGGCAGAAGCGCCCCTGCGTGAAGGCCTATGGCGAACTGCGGCTCAGGCTGCGGCTGGAAGCCGTGTACGGCCCTTGGGGACTGGTGAGCTCAACAATTTGAAGTGCACGGAAAACGGGGATCCCCAGAGCAGGGACCGCGCTCCCTCCGGATCAAGCAGATCCAGTATCGGCGTGTCCACCACTCAGGGCGAGGCCCCGCGGGCATAGTGGCCTGTGGTCCACCCACACGCCGATGACGGCTTCGAAGTGGGACGTGCTGGAATCATTGCAGCACTTTGACGCGCACCCGGTGCGCGCACCAGCACCCCTTCTCCAGGTGCGGCCGGGTTCGCGCGTGACCCCTTGTCCAGGCCTGCTACCTGGGCGCGCCCTGTATTGGAGGGACTGGCTGGCTCTTGCCAGTAGGTGATGCGGCTGGCCTGCTGTCGTTCGCGTTCTTCGTTCTGCACCCTGGACTGGGCAAGCTGGTCTTCCGCCACCCGGGCGGATATGAGAGTGCCCCAAGCCGTCACGCCAAGTCCGGCGGCAGCCACCACGGCGGCGAGCACCGTTGTGTGTCTTGGTCAGTCCACTCGCTGATACCAAGAGCGGGGGTAACGCAGCGGCCCCCGCGACGCGGGCTCGGGCTCGGGTCTTCTCGGCCGAAGCTGGATCGGCGGGCGGGGTGGCAACTGGCGTACGCGTAAGCGTGGGCGCGGGCGGGGCATGTGACCTCTCAAGTCGTAGTGCACGTGCAGACGCCCGTCCGGTGGCCTTCGGTTCTTTCGGGGGCACAAGCGGCCACGCCCGTCGTCCTCCGCCCGTGACCAGATACGGATTCGCCATGAACGTACTGGTGCGAACCGGTTGAGCCCGCTTCGCTTCTTCCGTTACCTTCGTGGGCGTGGCAGGGGGGCCGGAACCGGATGGTGCGAGCGCGACGGATCAGCGCATCGCGCTGGCTCACGAGTGGGAGGAACTCGTCGCGCGGGTACGGGGGTTGGCGCCGCGGTTCTCCACTTTTCTCGCACCGCCCCGCTGGCAGGATCTCGCGGCGACGGTCGGTGACGGCACCGGCGTGCTGATCAATGTGGCGCGGGAGTGCCACGCCCTGCTGGTGACGTCCGGCGGAGTGACGGCCGTCCCGCTGCCGGACCTCTCCTCCGGTGAGGTCCACGACCGGACCGCGAGGCACCTCGCCAGGCTCCACATGACGAACGCCGCGGCGCAGTTGATGCACCACACCAGGCAGCGCGCCCAGGTCCGCAAGGTCTATGCCACCTACCAGGCCCACCATGCGGCGAAGGTGCACATGGCCGAGGCGCAGGCCGAGCTGGACAGGACGCTGCTCCCGGATCTCGCCTGGCTGTGGGACACCGTCGCCGAACCCGTGCTGCGGGCTCTGGACGAGACGAATCCGGCGTCCGGTGGCAGGCACCGTATCTGGTGGTGTCCGACGGGCTGGCTGTCGTTCCTGCCGCTGCACGCGGCGGGGCACCACGACGGCAGCGGGCGCAGCGTCCTGGACCGGACCGTCTCCTCGTACGTCCCGACCCTGCGCGCGCTGGCGCGCGCCACCCGCTCGCCGGAGCCGGACCCCTGCGACAGGGACCGGTTGCTGGTGGTCGCCGTGCAGGAGGCGGCCGACATGCCACCGCTGCCGCAGGTCGCGGAAGAAGTTCGGTTGTTGCGCGAGGAGTTTGGGGCGGAGCGGCTGACCGTCCTGGAAGGACCGGACGCCACCCGCGATGCCGTCCTGTCCCGGCTGGCGACGCACCGCTGGGCCCACTTCAGCTGCCACGGGCGCCAGGACCCGTTCGACCCCTCGCGCGGCGGACTCCTGCTGAGCGACGGGACACTGGGCATCGGTGAGCTGAGCCGCGGCTCCTACCGTGGCGACTTCGCGTTCCTCTCCGCCTGCATGACGGCCTCCGGCGGACTGGACCTGAGCGACGAGGCGATCACCATCGGCGCGGCGCTGCACTACTCCGGCTTCCGGCGGGTGGTGGCCGCGCTGTGGTCGATCGATGCCGAGACGGCGACCGTACTCGCGCGGGACGTCTTCCGTTCACTGATGAAGGACGGGCTGTTCCGTCCGGAGGGGTCGGCCGTGGCCGTGACCGGGGCCGCGATCCGGCTGAGACACCAGAGCCCTGAACATCCCAGCAGGTGGGCGACGTTCACCCACATCGGTCCCTGAGAGCTGCCGCTGAGAGAAGAGGAACGCCATGGCCCCCGTGCCGTACGAAGAGGTCAACCACCGCTCGTTCGAAGAGGAGGCCGCGAAGGAGTTTTCCCTCACCCGGCTCGGACCCGGCACCGCCGAACTTCGCGGTCCCTGCCCCCGCTGCCGCGTGATGATCCGCGTGCCCGTCGTCACCAGCACCTACAAGAGCTTCCGGCTGTGGCGCAGAAGCAGCGCACAGCCGGTTCCACCGCCCGGTGACGTGCACGAGGAGATCGTCATCTGCACCTGCGAGGAGCACCATCCCGGCCGGCCCGGAGACAGGAGCGGCTGCGGCGCCTTCTGGCGGCTGGAGATCACCGCCTCATGAGTGCCTCCCTGCGCCCCGGCCGGCCCGTCGACAGCTCCGACGCCGCCCGTGCCCGCGAGCACCACCAGGCGCTGCGCAACGAGTTGCCACGGGTGCGGGAGGCCGCCCACTCCTGGCGCATCGGCCTGGGCGGCCTGCTCCTTGCCCTCGTGGGTTTCGGACTGGTCCGAGGCCCCAGCGAGGTCGACAAGGTGGAGGCGCCGTGGCACATCGTCATCGGCTGCCTGCTGCTCGCCTCTCTGCTCGCCGGAGCGTACGGCGCCCACCGGCTGCTCAGCGCGCACAACGGCAGGCCACGCACCACGCCCGTCGACCTCAACGCCTCGACCGCCGCCCAGGACCACGTCCTCGCACTGACGGCGCTCAGGGATCTGCGCCAGGGCATCGCCGCCACCCTGCTGTGCACCGGGCTGCTGGTCGCCGCGGTGGGCACCACCTGGTACGGCCCGGAGAAGTCCAAGCCTGGACTACTGGTGCGGACCGCCGGCGGTGCGGTCCTGTGCGGTGACGCGGCGACCGCCAACAGCAGTCGTCTCGTGATCAAGACCAAGGCGGGGCGGGTCGGTGTCCCGCTCCGGGACGTGCTCGTCGTGGAAACGGTCGAGAAGTGTCCGTAGAAGGGCGGCCACGGTCGCGGCTGACGGCGCCGGCGTGGGCCGCGCGGTTACGGGCCGGGCGGACGAGAAAAGGACGGATCGGGGAACCTGATGCGAGGCACTTCGGACAGCGCGCACGAGGAGGCCTTCTTCTTCATCAAGAATCCGCAGGCCGCCCCCACTGCCGCACTCGACACCGCGATCGAGTCCCATGAAACGCACCTGGCCGCCTACCCGGACTGCCCGATGCGATGGCTGCACCAGGGCCTGATGGGCAACCTCCTGGCGGAGCGCGGCGCACGGACCGGCAACCGGGAGGACACGGCGAGGGCCATCGATGCCCTTCGGTCGGCGACGACGGATCCGGCCGTCGCCGATGACCCGAAATTCCGCGGCAAGTTCCTTTACAACCTCGGCAACTTCCTCACCAAGACCGAGTTCGCCGTCTCCTTCGAGGCCCTGCGGGAGGGAGTCGACAGCTACCGGCAGGCCCTGCCCCTGCTCTCCGGCATGGAGCGCCTGGCCTGCGCCTCCAACATGCTGCCGGAGGTGCTCAGGGTCGGCGACCGCGCGAATCTGCCCGGACTGAAACGTGAGGCGGAGGACATCGCCCTGGAGTTCCTGGACGAGGCATCCGCGGACCCACGCGCGGAGAGCAACATCTGGTCGACGCTGCTGGACTGCCTGCCGAAGGATCCGGAGGGGGTGGACGTCCACCGCTCCCTGATCCCCAAGGCCGAGGCGCTCACCGACCGGGCCGCGCCCGACGGGCTCCGTGCGGAGCGCTTCGACCGGCTGGGCCGTCTGCTGCGCGCAACGTGGCGGGTCACCGGAGGGTCCGGCCTGTTGACACGGTCGATTGCGGCGAGCCGCCAAGCGGTGTCTCTCCGCCCGACCCGCGGAGCCATGGCGGCCAACCTGGCGCTCGTCCTCGGCGACGCCGGCACCCTCCACCGAGACCCCCAACTCTTGAACGAATCCGCCTCCTTCTGGCGCAAGGCCCTGGAGCACACCCCTCCGGACAGCGACACCCACGTGTCGATGCGCGGCGACCTCGGCGCCGTCCTCTTCCGTCTGAGCGAACACCGCGACCAGGAGGAGAATCTGCGCGCAGCCCTCGACCACACACTCGCCGTGGTCGAACACGCGCGGCGGGCGGGGAACTTCGGCCTGCTGCGGACCTTCCTCCCCAACCTGGCGATGGCACGGCTGCACCTGGCCACGGTGACCGGCGACCAGGACCTGATGAGCGACGCCCTCGAAGCCCATCGCGAGGCCCTGGCCCTCCCGCTCGCCTCCTCCGTGCGCGCCAGGATCCTCAACAACTACGGTGCCACTCTCTCGCAGATCGCCGAGCGGGCGGACCGACCGGCCACGGAACTGCGCCAGGCGTGTCAGGCGATGGCGGAGTCCCTCGTCCTCCTCCCGGACGACGAGGCCCAGCTGGGTGAAGCCCTCACCATGTACGCCGGCACCGTGCTCAAGCTCCTCGTGCACGACGACACAAAGACCACACGGAACTCGGCGATCGAGGCATGGGAGCGGGTCCTCGCCCGCGCGTCGTCGCGTTCCCTCCGCGAACCGGCCGTCCTGTGCCGCGAGCTCCTTGCCCTCACCTACTGGCGGCGCTACGACGACGGCACCGACCTCGGCGACCTGGACCGGGCGATCGAGCACGGCGAGCACGTCCTGCGTCAGCCGCCACCCCACTCCGAACGGCTCGTGCGGGTCGCGTACTTCGTCGCCGAGGCGTACCGGATGCGTGCCTCGGTCAGCCTCGACCCGGCCGACTTCGAGCGTGCGATCGATCTGGTCGCCGAGGCGCTGGACCGCCCGGACCTCGACGACCGGACGAGGCAGGACTTCCTCACGGTCCAGTCCGCCAACCACCACGACCGCTTCCACGTCTTCAGCGCACTCCCGGATCTGGAGGTGGCACTGGCCCACGCACAGCGGGCGGTCGCCGTCCCCGTCCCGCCGGACCCGGAGTCGGCCGCCCTGCTCCAACTGGCCGCCTGTCTGAGCCAGCGCCACCAGCAGGGCGGTCCGCCCGAGGATCTGGACCGGGCCGTGGAGATCTACCGGACGGCCTGGGCCTCCATCCGGGCCCGGCTGGGCGACCCTTTGGAGGCGGACACCGGGTCCGCTTCCGACGTCGGGGGGTACGGCGACGTCCAGATCTCCGTGGTCCACAACCTGGCGTCCGCCCTCGGCCAGCGCCACAACCGCCACGAGATTCCCTCCGATCTGGACGAGGCCCTGGACGTGATGGTCACCGTCCTGCGGCTCACCCCGGACGGCCACAGGAGACGATCGGAACGGTTGACCGCCGCGGCGAACATGTTCCGCAGCCGCTGGATCCTCACCGGTGATCCCGACGACCTCACCACCTGTCTCACCCATGCCGAGAAGGCCGTCAGCGCGGCCACGGAGGGATCGTTCGCCCACTACTACGCCCTCGCCGCCCTCGTCGGCATCCACGGCGACGTACCCGACGGGCAGGAGGACGACGTGGATGCCGGGGGCGGTGAGAACACCGACGGCGGCGGAGAACCCACGACCGAACGCGACGATCCGCTGAGCGGCGAGCGTTCTGGACGACCTCGCCGACCAGCGGGATGCACCACCGGCCGAGCGTGAGGCCCGCGTCGAAGCGTGGACCCACGCCCTGCAAGACGACCTGGCGGCCGGCACCAGCACCGATCCGGTCCGCCACGCCCTGGTGGACACCGCCCTGCGATGGCATCTGGACCTGTCCAGCCTGCGGGGCGCCATGACCAGCACGCGTGAGGACGTCCGCGGCCGGCGCTTCGCCGACTGGGACCAGTGGCGCGCCTGGTGCACCGAGGAAGTGGTGCCGTGGGTCGACCAGCTACGACACCTGTTCGAGCAAGCCGGAGCGCCGATGACGCTCCGGCTGGACCGGCACAAGGACTACGAACAGTTCGTCGACGGCGCCCAGCTCACCGACATCCTCACCGACCTGAGCACCGACCTCCCCCAGGGCGACCTGCTCCTGCCGCACGAAGCCCTGGTCGCCTTCCCCGGCGTGGAAGACGACCTGCGGCAGGGGCGTTGGAGCCCGGCCACAGCGGCGCTGATCGGGGAGATGACGGCCCTGGCCCGCCAGTGGCTGACACAGCCCGCGATGACCAGGGGCATGCACCCGGGCGCCGCCATCGTCCTCGACACGGTCGCCTGCCTGATGCGCGCCCAACTCGATGCCGTCGACGCCGCCGGCCCCGCCCTGCTCGAGCGCGCACCCCGGCCCACCCTGGTCGCCCGCGCCCGCATCCTCGCCCCCGCCCGCCTCCGCGCGCGCCTGGCCTGGAGCCTGACCCCGCTGACCGTCCCCGGGCCCCGACGGCCGTCGGCCCCCCTGAGCGCTGTGAGCCCGGCAGCCGAGAGCACCGCACTGCGGCCCCCGCCCCCGCACCCAGGCGGGGCCCGGCCCCCGCAGATCCCCGCCGACCGGATGCCCGCCCACGTGGCGGTCATCATGGACGGCAACGGCCGCTGGGCTCAGCAGCGCGACCTGCCCCGCCCGCAAGGCCATCGCACCGGCGGTCCCGCCGTCCACGAGATGATCTACGGCGCACTCGAGATCGGCCTGCCCCACCTGACCCTGTACGCGTTCTCCACCGAGAACTGGAAACGCGACACCGACGAGATCACCACCATCCTGGACGCGATCCGACACGACCTCGACGACGGCCCCCTGCGCGACCTCGACGTACGCCAGCGCTGGCTGGGCCACCCCGACAAACTCCCCGACGAACTCGTGCACGCCTTGCGACGCGAAGAGCACCGCACCCGCAACCGCACCGGCCTGACCCTGACCGTGTGCATCAACTACGGCGGCCGCGACGAGATCACCCGCACCGCCGCAGCCCTCGCCCAAGCAGCCCGCGCAGGCGACATCGACCCCCGGTTCATCGGCGAGGACGACTTCGCCCGCCACATGCCCCACCCCGACATGCCCGACGTCGACCTCCTGTGGCGCACCGGAGGCGAACAACGCACCTCCAACTTCCTGCCCTGGCACGCCACCTACGCCGAACTGCACTTCACCCCCCGCTACTGGCCCGACGTCGACCGGCGTGACCTGTGGCAGGCCATCACCGAATACAGCCGACGCCAACGCCGCCACGGCGCCGCACCCCTCATCCCTGCCCGGGATGATGCCTCTGCTTCGCTCTCCAGGTGAACCTGCGGACCGGCTGCGATCAGCTTGTCCAGGACGCACCGTCAGACCGGGGCCTGCGGTGCAACCTCAGGTCGTCCGGGGTGCGGGCGGATGTGGTCGGGGCGGATTCACCCCACCAGATCACCGGCGGGGCGTAAGCAGTGCCCACAGCTGACCGCTTCACACAGCTACTCAGAGTGACATCGGTGCCGTTTTCCAACAAGCGTGCAGATTTGCCAACTGTGCTGCGTAGTCACACCCCCCGGCGCAGACAGGTGACTTGGATGCGAGAGGCTGGCCACTGTCCACAGGTGAACCGTGGTCCCTGGAGGTATGAGCGATCACGAGCAGCAACAGCCGGCCCCGCGCCGCGGCAAGGTCCTGGAGGCCCTCGCGCGGGCAGAGCGGAAGGTCTTCACCCGGCCCGCGCCGAAATCCGCCAATGCACAGGTGAAATTCCTCCTCACGCGGGCGAAGGGTTCGACCAAGGCCCTGGCGGAACGGCTGGGCGTCTCACGCCGGACCGTGGAGCGCTACCGGGCCGGGAAGCTGACGAAGCCACAGAATCGGCTCCAGGCCGCCCTGGTGGAGGAGACTGAATCCGAGTGGCAACCGCAGGTCAGAGCGCAAGCGCGCGCACAGGCGTCCACCTCCAGGGGGATGATGGTGGAGGTGACGGCCTACTTCGGATTCACCTGCACGGGCAGCTCTGACGATGGCCGCGAGCGCCAGATCACCACGGACATCTCGCCCACCTACGTGAAGCAGATCCTGGAGCTCCAGGAAGCTGGCGCGACGGAGGAGGATCTGCATCCGATCGTCGCGGAGGCCATCACGGAGTCGTATTTCACGGAATGGGGCACACGGGCCGATGGCCTCCGCGCCGACTTCACGTCCGTGTCGTCAATTTCCCTCCGATTCTAACCCGGCCGAATTCCGCGCCTGCTATAAAACAATCCGGCGGGCCGCCGTACAGCGCTCTGGCGGGTGGCCCGCTCCGAATCCGTCGCACGAATACGAGGCCGAAGATGACCAGGATGTGGCCGCCCGGCGAGAGCACCCGTCGAGGCTGTCGGCTCGGCCTCGAATTGGACACGGGCCTCCCTTTCACCCGCGACGAGCCGGACCATCGCGGTCAGGAAATCTTCGGGCCCACTGGTGATGTATTACGCGGTGAGCTCGGCCTTCGCCTGATGATCCTCAAGGGTAATATCGGCCCACCCGTGTGCCCCAGAGTCCAGGTGATGCGGATACCGGAGCCGGACATCACTGCTGCTCTCCGGCGAGGAACTGCCGGATGTCGGAAGCCAGGGAAGCCATCTGCTCGCCGGCCTCCAGCCAGGTGGTCACTGCTGCGCCCCAGCGGCCCGCGGCCTTCGGCCATGGGGTGCAAGTTCCAGGTCAGTCCGACGTACCCGCCGGAGCAGAAGACGGCCGACAACGCGTCGAACAGCTTTCCGCCATCGGCATGCGATGGATCTGACCACCCGGCCGGTCAGACGTAGCCTGGCTACCTTGGTACGCCATGCGTACGCTATTCGTACGCATGGCGTACGCCCTCCGGTCAGTACGACGATGCCGACAGCTCACCCCTGGTGGGACCAGCCCTGACCGGGCGAGGAATATCTCTGGCCGACCCGTCTGGCCGACCCGTATGCATCGTCCGATCAACCACCTCAGCCACACCGACCCCACAAGCCACCAACCCAGTGACCAGCACGAACAGCGTCAGGCACTCAGACGGCGTGAACTCGTGGGCCGGGCCCGACCCACCGCGGGTCGTCCAGGATGGCCTCCGGGTCGGCGACGCCGTCGCCTTCGAAGAAGACGACGACGTCCGCACCGGCTACGGCAAGCCGCTGCTCATCGCCGCCGGTGGCGGCGGCGGGTACGCCAGCCCGAAGTCCGGCCAGGGCGGCCCCGATGGCGGCAAGGGCGGCCGGTCGCACCGGCGGCGCGGGCGGCGGCAACGGCTCCTCCGGCCGCCGACGCGTCCGCGGGAGGCAAGGACGGTGCGGGCGGTTCCGGTTCGGGCGAAGGCGGCGGTGGCACGGACGAAGACCGGGGCGTGGCCGGCAGCGGCGCGGGCGGCAGCAGTTATGTCGACCCGAACCGGGTGACCGGCACCCGGCTGCTCAGCGGCGACCGCACCCAGGCCCCGAGAACGACCTCTTCTGGCGGGCCTCCGACGAGCCGGTGCGCGGCGGCATCGCCGAGGGCGCCGACACCACCGAGCCGGCCGTGCCAACCGACGCCCGGGGGCGGGGCGGACCATGCCGACTTTCGTGGCGATCAGAATATGGTCCGGGTAGGGGTAGAGCGCTTCTCGTAGCGGCCGGGCGGAGGAAGTCACCACAGCGTGGGGTCCTTTTCTGGTTCGGGGGCGCCAGGCAGGCCGTGCGGTACCGCCGCAGCGACCATCTGGTCCCAGGTGTCGTAACGGGAAGCCATGGCGATGAGGAGCTGTGCCGCGGCGTAGGCGTCGAAGGTGGCCCGGTGCCGGGCACCGGGGGCTTCGCTGAGATCGGGCTGCACATGCTCGATGAGCCTGTCCAAGCTGTACTTGCCAAGGCCCGGGAAGGTGCTCTTGGCCAGCCGAAGCGTGTCCAGGACGCCGGCGGGCTTCCAGCCGGGCAGGTGCGCGCTGAGCACGCGGTAGTCGGTGTGCGTGTTGTGGGCGGAGATCCAGGTGCTGCCCAGAAAGGCGTGTACCCGGCTCGCGACTTCGGCCCACGCCGGCTTGTCGGCCAGGGCGTCGTTGGTCAGGCCGTGCACCGGGTGGCAAAGGGGGTGACGGGACGGTTCGGACGTGTCAGCCACCAGCCTGCGGTGCTCTTGTCGGAGCGCCCCTCCCGGATGGGCAGCGCAGCGACTTCTACGAGGTCGGGCGGGTTGGCGCCGTTGCCTTCGACGTCGACGACGAGTAGCGCGGGCCAGGTGGCGAAGTTCATGCTGTCTGGGCTCCGTCCTCCGCTTCCCAGCCGATGGGGCCCGGCCGTGCTGGTGGTAGTGGTGGGGCTTGTTCCGGTTGTGGCACTGGTAACCGAAGCCGTGCTGCAGGTAGTAGCGGGGCGGCTCGTCCAGTCCCTCGACGACGATGGCACGGTCGTTGACCTCAATGTCGCCGGTCACGCCGAGGACGCGCGCTTCGCGTTCGACAGCCTCCAGCGAGGGCTTCACCCATGCCTTCTCGCACAGCGCGATCTGTTCGGGCGGGCAGATGTCGCACAGTTCTCGAACGCCGTAGTGGCCGTTGTAGTCGGCCTCACCCCAGGCGTAGGCGACTCCGCAGCTCGTCTTGCGGAACAGCGTGCCCCACTCGGTCCCGCCGTCGGCCTTGGGCGAGTCGAAGGCGTCAAGGATGCGCTGTTCGGCCTGCTCCGGCATGATCTTCCGTCGGGCCGTGTCCTCGTAGGGAACGGGCATGCCGTGGGGTCGAAGTCGATTGAGTTGCGGCCGGGCCCCCCGAACAGGGCGTCGATGTGGACGTACTCGGTCTGCTTGGTGGGCCGGTAGAAGGTCAGGTCCTTCCAGTTCCTGATCCTGGGCATGAGGTCGAAGCCCAGGAGGTGGGCGAGCGCGAAGACCGGGAACGACTTTATGTGGACAGTTCAAGTCGATCTTCCTCCGAGGGTTGTCAGGTCGAGCGGACATAGGGTGAAGCTCTCGACGAGGTGGCAGGGGGGAGCGTTGTGGAGGTCACCGTTCAATGGATACGGACGTCCTGGACGAAGGAGTCTCGTGGAGGGGAGGCCGCGGCTCGCAGGAACGCCGTCCCGGTCGGCTTTCGCGTCCCGCCAATGCAGCCCGCGGTCGCGCACGTGGTCCGCATGCATGAAAGCGACGGCTTCGACCCCTTCGACGGCCAGGAAGACCTGCGCAAGGTCGACGTCCAGCTCCGCGAAGACAAGGGTCGGTTGCGAGTCCTGCCCCGGGTCCAGCCCCTCTTTGCCATACCTCCTCGACCACGACGGCCCCCGGCCGTACGGCTTGTTCCCGGACAGTGGGTCCGCTGGCAGCTCAACTACCGTTTCAGCAGCGCGGCGGGAGTGCGGGGCTGGTCGTACTGGCTCGACACCTTCAACATCGCTTACGGACCGGTGGAAGCTGACGTGTTCTTGTCTCCGCCCACGGTGCTGGTCGATGAGCAAGGACCGGTCCGATAACCCCTAAAGGGTGTTGCACAAGACTGTGTTTGGGCAGGCCAGGGCGGGTGGAGACGGTCCTCTGGTCATGATGCGAGGGCGAGGTTGTGCATGTGGGCAACGGCCTGGACGGCGTGGTGGAGGCCGTCGCCGTGTTGCCGGCAGTCGCGGAGGATCTTGTAGTTCTTCATCCGGCCGATCACATGCTCCACCCTTGCACGGACCTTGCGGTGCGCCGCGTTGTCGTCTTCCTCGCCCGGCAGCAGCTCGCGTCGGGGGCGTTTGCGGTGTGGGGTGACCATGCCGCAGTTGAGGTAGGCGCCGTCCGCCAGGACGGTCACGTCCTGGCAGTGCCCGGCCAGGCCGGAGGCACGCCAGGCATGCGCGTCCGCGGTGGTGCCCGGCACCGGCCGGGCCGCGGCGATGACCAGGCGGGTGTGGGCGCCCACGATGACCTGCACGTTTGCCGAGAACCGGTAGTTGCGTGACGAGGAGCCGACCTTCCGGTCGCGGACCGGGATGAGGGTGCCGTCCACGATCCACAACCGGTCGGCCGCATCGCCTGGTCGGGAGACGGGCTCCAGTGCGAGCAGCGGACCGAGCCGCTGGATCACCCGGCACACCGTCGACGACGAGATCCCGAACAGCGGCCCGAGCTGCCGCATGGTCAGATTCGTGCGGTAGTACACGGCCACCACCAAGACCCGTTCGGCCAGCGGAAGACACCACGGTCGGCCCCGCAGAGTCCCGTTGCCACCGCGGTCACGGACCGCCTTCAGCAGCCGCTCGAACTGCTCCAACCGCAGCCCCGTGAACGTCTCCACCCACACGCGTTCAGCCCTCAACACCCCAGCCATACACCGGAGATGCCCAGTTCACAGTCTTGTGCAACACCCTTTAGTCCTTGTCCCGCAACGAGAAGTCGCTCGGCAGGAGTACTTGCAGAATCGGCTGCTCCCACTGCACGTGTCACGCCTTGACGGCATACAGTCAGCGAGGTTCAACCGGGGAAGGACATCCGCACGTGAAGCACTACACCACCAGCCGCGTCATCACTGCCTTGCTGTGTACCACTACCGCAGCGCTCATCACCGGCTGCGGTACCGACAGTTCCGAGCCTGGCGCGAACAACACCGAGCCGGCCGCCAAGGCGAAGCACCCCTTCGACACCATGGCGTCCGAGCAGATCGACAAGCAGGCCCGGGAATCCTTCAGAAACACCACGAGCATGCGCCTCACTGGCAAAGTCAGCAGCAACGGACAGCAGGTCGAGATCGACCTGGCCATCGATGTCCGCGGCTCCTGCAACGGCACGGTGGACAACTCCCTGGGCACCCTGCACATCATCAAAAAGGGTTCCCTCGTCTACGCCAAAGCCGGGGAGGACTACTGGCGGGCAACCTTCAACCGCGGGATGACAGTCGAGCAGGCTGAGAAGATGGTCGGCCACTTCACGGACCGCTGGATCAAGCCGCCCACACTGATGGCGAAGACTTTGGGGAGCTTCTGCGACGGCTTCGACTCCGTGCTTGAAATACTCAGCGCCGAACCTGACGGGAACGCAACCCGTGAAAACGATGCGACCGTGGATGGGCGGCCAACCGCCGTACTCACGGAAAGGACTCCGACCGACACCACGACCGTCTACATCGCCAAGGAGGGCAAGCCCTACCTCCTGAGAGCCACGATCACAGGCGGCAACGACCCCCTCGACCTCACTTTCACCGACCACAACAAACCCGTCGACACCACCCCGCCGCCCCCCGACCAGATCCTTGACCCCACCACCCTCCGCTGACCGCAACACGCGGGACAGGCACACATCCCCCCGGACCCTGCCGACTTTCGGCCCATCCTGCCGGGCTGGGATGGTCCCCGACCGGGACGGATGCCTCGTTGGCGGGATTCCCTGCTCCCCGCACCCGCGGGGATGGTCCCGTGACCGCGCGGAGCTTGTCGCCGTGCGCGAACTACTCCCCGCACCCGCAGGGATGGCCCCTCCCGCCGTTGTCGGGCTAGCCCGACAACGGCGGGACTCCCACACCTGCAGAAATGGTCCCGTCAACGTCAACGAGTGGGAACGGTGTGGCGGGACATCTGCGAGTACGTCGGCCGTGCAGCGTGTCGCGCCCGCCGCTCTTGACTGGACCGGCACCATACGAGGCGGAGCCCGTCCGGACCCTTCGCACGCCGCCCGGACGGGCCACCAGCCTCCCCGGCCCACGCCGGGCCCAAGGGCATGACAGGCGGCCACCGCCAGCGGGCCGTTTCAGGCGTCAGCCACTCGGGGCTATGGAGCTGGCTCGTATGTCACGGTCTGGGCCTATCAGCCGGTCGCCACCTCACGCAGGGCCACCACCTCGGTTTCGTCGGCCGCAAGCCCCCACCGGAGCTTGGTGGCGACCCACTCCGCAACGTAGGCGGCCGGGTAGTCGGTGGATGGACTGGTGAGCGTGCTGAGATCAGGAGCCGGCAGGACGGACGAGCAGTAGCCGGGGTTTTCGGTCACCAGGACACCCAAGACAGCCACGGCCGGGGCCCACGCCGCCTCGCAGTGTGCGCGATCGGCTGGGATGAGGGCGAGGACTGCATCGGCGGCAGCGCCGTGGGAGGAGCCGCCGAAGCAGGTCTCGACTGTGACGCAGCGGTTCGAGCCCGCATGCCCCGCACCGGTCAGTCGTGGCGTCGCCGCGACGCCGCGCGTCGGTGCTTCGGGTACTCGAGCGCGGAGAACCCGAGTGCAACATGCCCAAGGCAGAGACAAAGACCCACCTGCTCGAAAACCCCGCCGAATGTGGGAATGAGCTGACCCCGGCTTGCCACCCCGCAGGCCGCCTCAACACGATCACCGGGCTCCACGAAATTCGGGGCGTCTCAGCCGTCCGGCAGTTCGACAGAGGGCTCCGCGCCCGCGGGGACGACCGGTTCTGAGGCGCGACAGCCGGACGCCGACGCGAAACCTTCGCCGCAGCGGAGTCGCATCCGGCGGCCCTGGTCCTCAGCGGGACGCCATTGGCACGCAGCACCTCGCGAACGTCCAGGATCAGCGGGAAGACCTCGTGGTTGAGGTCCTCGCCCTGCTCCTCCCATGCCCGCTGTTCGGCTTCGACGGCCATGCGGTCCTCGGCGAACACTCTCTCGGTGAAGCGCCTGATGAACGGCCAGGCGAGATGAATGGCACCTGGAATTCCGGGCTTCTCGATCATGAGCAGGCCGTAAGCGTGGCAGGTGCGCTGCTCGGCGTCTTCAGGCACGTAGGCGGCCCAGAGAGAGAAAGCCGGACGTTCGGCGTTCTCCGGAACCAGGTCGAGGGTCTGATAGGGGTATTCGGTGCGGATGGTCATGACATCGCGGGAGTCGCGGCCGCCGATCCCCTCGGCGGCCAGCAGACCGGCGCTCCGGTTCCGCTTCCCCCCGGCATGGGTGAACAGATACCGGGCCTCCACCGACCGCGCGCTGGTCCGGTATTCCAGCAACTCGGGGCGAAGCTTGCCGACGACGCCCCGGTGGAGGAACTGGTGATTCATGTCCAGGAGGTTCTCGTGCATGAACGAGTAGTGGCAGCGCACGGTCCGGGAGAAGGACATGGTTTTGCACTTCGGCGAGCCGAAGGCCGGCAGCTCGGGAAATGCGGTGGTCACCGCCTTGTCCGGGTCGCCCGGGAAGACGAACACCAGGCCATACGCCTCACGGACCGGATAGCCGCGCACCCCCCGCGGCGGCCGACCGTCGCCTTTGGACAGGTACGGGATCTGCGAGATACGGCCGTCACCGCGGTAGGCCCAGGCGTGGTAGCAGCAGCGGAGTGTCTCGCCGTCCACGACACCCATGCTCAGCGGCACCTGACGATGGGCACACCGGTCCTCCAGCGCATGAACGGTGCCGCTCTGTCCCGGTAGAGCGCGATACGCTCACCGGCGAAAACGGTTCCCACCACGCGACCGGGGCGCAAGCGCCTGGACACCGCCACCGGGTACCAGAAGTCCGGATGCGCCCCGACACGCCGAAGATCGATCATGCCCGAACCTCGACTGCTGCGCCGGGCTTCGAGGACCGACTGCGCCTGAGCCCGGCGGCAAGGTGAAAAGACACGTCGAGGTCGGTTTCGGCCATGCTTCTTCCCTTGCCAAGACGGAGGCCAGGACGGTCACACATCACGCCAGCACAGCCTCCCGTCGATGCGACGGTGGCCCCGGCCGCTTCATCCTGACGGCTGCCGGACTCCGCGCGCTGCAAGCGCCTCCGGACGAGTGAGCGGCCGGGCAACCCGGAGTGCGAAGGATCCCTGGATTCTTCCCTCGGGTTCACGACTCATCAGAGGTGTCACCGTCACGCTGGGCAGCGTTTGCCGGACCCCGCCGGTCCGCACGTCCCTCATATCCCGTCGCTGACTCGACGACCGCGCCGACGGCATCGGCCGTCCAGAGCGGGCCGCGGACACGCCGTTGCGGTTGGACGGCAGTGACGGTCTCGCTGGTGGCGGCTTCTCGGGCTGCTACTCCAGTAGCTGCACCAAACCCTGCCGGTCGGCAGGCGTCAGTGGATGTGACCCGGCTGATGTCGGAAGAAGTGACGGTGCCGACCAGTCGGCCTCTTTCCAGCACGAGTGCCCGGTGGGCGGGGTTGGCCTGCAACTCGGGAACCAGCCGGGCCAACGGGTCGTCAGGGAGGGGCGTCGGCAGGTCGTCGACGGGCGCATCACGTCGTTGACCGAAGTGGAGGCGCGTTCCGGCTCCGCGACCGCGTCGGCGCCCTTGAGGGTGACCAGGCCGGCCGCGATGCTGTTGCCGTCCACGACAGGGAAGGCCGAGCGGCGGTAACGGTAACGGGGGTCGGCGAGGAACTCGCTGATCGTGGTGGCGGCCGGGACCGTCATGGGGTCGAGTGTCATCGCGTCGCTCACGGGATTTCGCCGGACCCACACACCTCATCCGCTCGCCAGACGCCCAGGTGACCCACATACGTTCCCGGACGCACACACCTTCGCTCTCATCGAGCGATGCCTGCCGCGAAGATCCGGCCACGGCACAACGTGTCGCCACGATGAACCAGCAGTTCCCCGGCGTGCCCGTGGCCGGCATCGATCCGCTGCTCGCTGCGATCTTGTGGGAGCGCCCTAACAGCGAGAGCGAGACATCGTACGGATGGGCTCCGTCCGCGTCCGTGCCCGTCGCTGTGGGCCGGGGCCGAGCACGCAGTCCGTGACGGAAGCCTCGGAGAGGAGCCGAAATGGCTGACGTCAAACCTGTCATCGTCGGCGTCGATGACGCCGACGACCAGGACGTCCTGGTGCGGTACGCAACCCATCGGGCCATGACAAGGGGAACTGCCCTGCACATCGCCCACGCCGTCATGCTGCCAGGGCCCTTTGGGTGGGACAAGGAGGAAGAAGCCGGGCCGGGTTCCCTCGCGTGGCGGGGTGCGGCGGTGGTGGACGGTTCGAGGCCGTGGCCCGCTCAGCGTTCCCCAGCTTGGCCATCAAGGGCAAACTGTCCTTCGGTGATCCCACCTCGACGCTCGTGGAACGCTCGGCGGAGGCGTCCCTGCTGGCGCTCGGTCATCGGGGCGAAGGCGGCTTCCCGCGGCCCTGGGCTCGGTGAGCCTTCAGGCGGCCGCACATTCCCGCTGCCCCCTGCTGGTGACCCGGCCCGGCGCCCGCGGCGCCCCCCCCGTTACCTTTTTCACGGCTCCGCAATGGAGCCTCCGGCCTTCGGGTCCGGCATGACTTCCCCCCCTTGTTGTTCATGATCCGGGGGGTGGTGTCACCGGGTCCGGAGGCATCGACGGACCGCTGATGAGGGGCTTGAGCACCGGCTTCACCCGAGCCGGAAGAGCTCTCCGTAACGTGGATGTGGCAGCTCGGTGCCGTGGCAGGCCGGACGAAAGCGTGAGCGGAGTGGCCTGCACGTGATCGACACCGGCGACATCGACGTCTTCCTCGGCCTGGACGTCGGCAAGGGCGAACACCACGCCACCGCCGTCACCCCGGCCGGGAAGAAGGCGTTCGACAAGCGGCTGCCCAACACCGAACCCAAGCTCCGCGAGCTGTTCGCGAAACTCCAGGCCAAGCACGGAACGGTGCTGGTCGTGGTCGACCAGCCGGCCTCGATCGGGGCCCTGCCGCTGGCGGTCGCGAGGGACATGGGCTGCCCTGTCGCCTACTTGCCCGGCCTGACGATGCGGCGAATCGCCGACCTCTACCCAGGCGAGGCCAAGACCGACGCGAGGGACGCGTTCATCATCGCCGACGCCGCCCGAGCGATGCCCCACACGCTGCGGGCGATCGACGGCGAGGACGAGACAGTCGCCGAGCTGGAGATGATCGTCGGCTTCGACGACGACCTGGCCGGCGAGGCAACCCGGGTCGCCAACCGGCTGCACGGCCTGCTCACCCAGATCCATCCGTCGCTGGAACGGGTCCTGGGGCCGCGGTTGCAGCACCCAGCCGTCCTCGCCCTGCTGGAGCGGTTCGGCTCACCCGCCCAGATCCGCAAGGCGGGCAGGCGCCGACTGGTCACGTTGTTACGGCCGAAGGCGCCGCGGATGGCCGAGCGGCTGGTCGAAGAGATCTTCGCGGCCCTGGACGAGCAGACCGTCACCGTTCCCGGCACGGACGCGGCCTCACTGATAGTCCCGAGCCTGGCCAGCTCACTGACGGCCGTCCTGGACCAGCGCAAACTACTGGCCGGGCGAATCGAGGAACTGCTGGAGGCACACCCTCTTTCGAAGGTCCTGATCTCGATGCCGGGAGTCGGCGTCAGGACCGGAGCCAGGATCCTGATCGAGGTCGGCGACGGCAGCACCTTCCCGACCGCCGGCCACCTCGCCGCCTACGCCGGTCTCGCCCCGGCAACCCGCAGTTCAGGGTCGTCGATCCGCGGCGAACAGCCGTCCCGGAGGGGAAACAAGCAGCTCAAACGGGCCTTCTTCCTCTCCGCGTTCGCTGCCTTGGGCGACCCGGCGTCGCGGGCCTACTACGACAAGAAAGTCGCCCAGGGCAAGCACCACACCCAGGCCCTGCTCTGCCTCGCCAGACGGCGGGCAGACGTCCTCTTCGCGATGCTCCGCGACGGAACCTTCTACGAACCGCAGCCATCGGCCTCAATCACATGACCTGCGGGTCTGCGAGGACGACGACTCGATCAGCCTCGACATCGAAGCCGAGCACCGGATGGCCATAGTCGCCCTCCGGGTCCATCAGCACCGGCTTGTCCAACCGCCGCCCGATCTCCCGAAGGAAGCCGCAGAACACATCAAGTCGCTCCTGGCCCTGCAACTCCCGCAGGTCGACGTCGAAGTCGACCTCATCGTCGGCATGGAAACGGAAGATCGCCAACGCATCGGCAGTCGGCCAGACCCGCAGGTCCGGGCACTCGGCATCCGCCGAGCGGGACAGCACGGCCTCCGCCCGGGGCACCGGAAGCACCGTCACTCCCTCGGAGTACTGGCACTTCCAGCCCTTCTCCGCGACAAGATCGAGCACCGCCTGCCAGTCCTCCACCGAGGTATTCGGGACACGCACGTCCGGCAGCGACCCCATCAAGTCCGGGTCGAAGAAACAGCTCACGTCATCCCACAGCAGATCGGCCACCCCGCCATGCTGCCCCGGCTCCCCGGCCCAACGCACCCCCGTTTCCCTTGACCAAAGACATAGGGGCACCCCCCCGTGGAACGTGTCGTCGCCGGCGCCGACCCCGTACACCCCGCACCGGAGGTGCTGGAGTTCGCCTTCGCGGAAGCCGACGCTGCCGCCCGCTCCCGAGCGACGCCGCCGCTATCCGGGGCGGTTGCGTGGCTCCCGACCGAACGGCACTCGGCCCGCGGCCTCCAAGCCGGATAGCCCACTGGCCGCTCCGTCAGCTCCATGGCGCCATCCCGGCGGCATCCCCGCTCGTGGTCCTCGCCCTCGGCACGATCGCGTACGACGTCGGGCGCCGCGCCCTGCGCCGCCGCGACGGCTGACCACGCTTGCCGTTACTGCAGCAAGGTCCCAACCGGGTCAAGGTGAGCACGGCCCACCCCGCGCCCCGCACCCTGGCCTTGGCGCTCGCGGCGCTGAGCCTTCGTGCCCGCCGCCTCGACTTCGGCGAGGCCGCGCCCACGCTGCCTGCTCCCAAACGGCGCTCTGGCTCGGGTGCCCGGGGGCGGCACTGGTGGCCTCCCGGCTGCGGACGTCATCCGGGAGAAAACGGGCGGGCAATGTGTTCACCCCCGGCCAGTCCTGCGACCGGAGACGGGGACGTCGCCGTCTACTCCGCTTCCTCGGCAGGCACCAAGTAGGTACCATGCGGGTATGCCGTCACTGAATGTGTCCTTCACCGAGGAAGAGATGGAAGGCGTGCGCGCTGCTGCCGCCGCTGAGGGCAAAAGCCTCAAGCAGTACCTGCACGACCTGGGCGTGCGCGAGATGCACCGCAGGCAGTTCGTGGCGGGCGCTGCGTCCTGGGCGGACAGGCTGCGCGAGGAGTTCGACGCGGCGTTCCCGGAGGAGATTCCTCCCTCCGAGCGCGACCGAGGAGCCACTGCCGCCTGATGAGCGAGACCCTGTACGTAGATGTCTCGTGGCTCCTGGACGTTCAGGACATCGCCCTCGGCCACGACGACGTGTCGGTCACCGACTACTCGGCCCTTGTCGCGGCCGTCGCCCGCCACAAAACCCGCACACCGACGCTCGCCGAGTCCAACCCCGACGCCGCCTGGCGTGCTGCCGCGCTCCTGCACACCATCGTGCGGCTCGAACCGCTCCCCCACCGCAACAGCCTCTTCGCCGCCTTCATCACCACCCAGTACCTCGACCAGTCCGGTGAAGGCATCGACCCACCGTACGGAGCGCTGTCCGACCTGATCAGAAAAGCCCGCGAGACCCGGCTCAAGATCTACGACATCGCGGACACCCTCCGCTCTTGGCGCATCTGAGGCCGCAGGCGAGCGAGGGGCGGCCCGCGTCGCCTCGCCCGGCTGGCTGCCCTACCGGAAGGCTGAAGGGGACGTCGGTCCGCTGGCGGTGCGCGTCGCACTCATCTGGGGTGCGGATGCCTGGGGAAGTACCCGGGCCAGGTCGCGGCGTATGCGTTCGGCTTCGCCGCGTACCTGGGCGGGGACATCTCCGCGCTCGGCGACCAGGCGGCTGAAGATGGGCGTCTCATGAAACACGCGAGCTCTGCTCTCCGTCGAGGTGGCGGTGACGACCGTGCGGCCGTGCCCCGGCACCCTACGGCCTGGCACTGACGAAGCGATCCCACGCCGGTGCCAGCTGGCAGAGGTGTCATGACAAGTAGCGGTTTCCATGGCCGCCGGGCGGAGCCGACTGCGGCCGTGGTGGACGCGTAGAGCGTGAAGACCTCGGCAAACGTCGCCGAGACCAGCCAGGGCATCGACGCCGACAAGAAGATCGAAGGGCGTAAGCGGCACCTGATCACGGACACGCTTGGTCTGGTGCTGGGCGTCCTGGTCACCGCCGCGAACGTGCACGACACCACCGGCGGCAAGCTCCTGCTCGACGACCTTAGTATGGCGACTTCCTCAACATGACCCTCAAAAGGACGGCGAACCGGGTGGGGGTGCCGGCGCGCACGTAGTCGTGAATGATCCGCTGCGAGACCCCAGGCATCATCGGCAGCACCGGCTGGGAGCGGTCCAGAGCCTGAATCTGCGACTTTTCGTCGACGCAGAACACCAGAGCGCGCTCGATAGAGGCCGACGACGTCGTGGACCTTGTCGACGAAGTACGGGTCCGTGGACAGCTTGAACGTCTCGGTGTCGAGCAACCCGGCAAACGTTCCCGGTCATAGCACTAGAACGCGCGGGAGTCAGCACCCACGCGCTCCTTCGGCCCACCCGTAATAGGGCCCAGGTCCTTCTGGTCCGTCGGACACACCATTCGGACAGCCGGGGCAGGAAGCAGGAGCATGGTCCCGGATGCACTCGTGGCGGTGGGCGGAGGTGCGGCGAGAGGGCGACGCGGCTCCATTGCCCGTCAGTCTAAGCGTAGATCTCGAACCAGACTCGTTTGCCGGTTTCGCGTGTCTCAACACCCCACGAATTGGCGAGGGCTTCGACCAGCAGCAGTCCCCGCCCGGAGGTGGCTTCCGAGTTCTCGCGTCGGCGAACCGGCACGGATGTAAGCGCGTCACAGACTTCCACCCTCACACCGCACTTCAGCGGTGTCACAGCCAGCGACGCGGGCCCCATCGAGTGTTCAAGAGCATTGGTGACCAGCTCGGACACGAGCAAGGTCGCGTCGTCGCTGACCGGCGTCAGACCCCAGTGCAACGCATGCTGGGTCACCGCCCGGCGCGCGGTGTGCACGGCGGCGAAGTCGTCCGGTTGGATCTGGACGTCGAGGCGTGAGTGGCACAGGAGAGCCCACAGCATCCGTAGCCTGTGTCCGTGGCGTCGTTCCGCGCAGAGGCTCCCGTCTCCCCTCTCAGAGTGCGAGACACGCAGGCTACCTGCTGCCGTACATCGTCGTGCTGGCAAAGGCATCGTTCGACCCTCCACGCGTTTTGGACTGGTTGCCATACCTTTATCCTCCACGTGCGAAGATAATATGTCAATGGTGCGCTAAACGTACCTTAACGGACATCATGATCGGTTCGGCTGGAAGAGAAGGAACCATGACACATGCCGGGACGCCACGCGCGACGGACCTCTGGTCGGAGAACCATGCGCTCAGACCCATCACGCCTGCCACCGCCTTTGAGGAGACGGTAGAGCGGCTGAGTAACTCGATCACCCTGGGACTCCTGCTGCCGGGATCGCAACTCCCACCGGAGCGCGAACTCGCCGCCCGGTTGGGGGTCTCCCGGGCCACATTGCGGCGAGCGCTGGCTGCCCTGCAGGAGACCGGTCGCATCCATGCCCGTCCGGGCAGAGGGGGCGGCACCTTCGTGAGTGAGGGCTTGGGGGGTGAGCGCCCCGTCCTGCCGGACGACTGGACGGGGCGGCTGGACCTGCGCGCATCGCTCGACATGGGTGCCACCATGCTGGCCGCCACCCGAGCCGGTGAAGCGGATCTCGACGAACTCGACACGCTCATCGCCAGGATGGACGAAGCGGAAGAAGCAGATGATTACCGGCGTCTCGACGTGCGCTTCCATATCAAGATCGCAGAAATCACCGGGAGTGGCCCCTTGATCGACGAGGTGGCCCGCGCCCAGGTGGAGCTTACCCGGCTGGTCCGGCTCATCCGCCGCCCCGGGGAGGCACTCAGAGTGTCGAATGAGCAACACGCCGGAATCCTCGCGGCGATGCGGGACCGGGATGCTGGAAGGGCCGCTCTGGCGGCGTACTACCACAACGAATCCACCCGGCACATCCTCAGCGCACTGCCTCACCCCTAGTGGTGCTTCGTTACGTTGAGTGATCTCGGTTGGTGGTGGGCAGTCTTCCAGGTGAAGTTGGGGAGGTGGAACGGCTCCGGGGTGAGTTGGCGGGGTTCGCTGCCGATGTGTTTGCCTCGTTGCCGCGGCGGGATCAGCGGCGGTGGGGTGCGTGTTATGTGCGTGGTCTGATGCTGGACGGCCGGCGCAAGTCGGTCCAGCCGATGGCGGAGCGTCTGCCGGACGGGAACATGCAGGCCCTGCAGCAGTTCGTGAACCAGTCACCATGGGATCCGCTGCCGGTGCGGCGGCGGATCGCCGAGCGGCTGACCGAGGTGATCACGCCCGAGGTGTGGGTGATCGACGATGTGTCGTTCCCCAAGCGCGGCAGAGCGTCGGTCGGCGTTGCACGCCAGTACTGCGGAGCCGTTGGCACACGGGCGAACTGCCAGGTCGCGGTCAGCGTCTACGCCGTCACCGACGCTGCGTCCTGCCCGTTGCACTGGGAGTGGTATCTGCCGCGGGAGTGGACGGACAAGCCGGACCGATGCCGCAGGGCGGGAGTCCCCAACGACGTCGTCCACCAGGAAAAATGGCGGCTCGCGCTCGGCCTGCTCGACACCCTCACCGACTGGCAGTTGAAGGCGCCGGTCGTGGTCGCCGATGCCGGCTACGGCGTCAGCACGCCCTTCCGGATCGGTCTCGAGGAGCGAGGGCTGACCTACGTGCTTGCCCTGACCGGGAAGGAAGTCGCCCACCCGGAGGACGCCGAGCCGCACCAACCGCGCTTACGGCGGGCTCGGCCCACCGACGCTGCCCCGCTACCGGACCCCACCGCGAGCCGTCTCCGCCCTCGCAGCCGAGGCCGGTGCCGGCCGGTTCACCGAGGTGACCTGGCGCCAGGGCAGCAAAGGCGCAATGATCTCACGGTTCGCGGTCCTGACCGTCCGGCCCGCGGGCACGCAGTCCATGGCTGCGGCGCAGAGGCGGCGGCCGCAGCCGGTGGTACGGCGTCCTGCACACCCAGACACTCCTGACCGAATGGCCCGAGGACCAGGACAGCCCGACCGGTTACTGGATATCAATCTGCCCGTCGTCACACCGGTCGCGGACCTGGTGCGGTGGGCGAAGAGCCGCTGGCGGATCGAACACGACTACCGCGAACGCAAGCACGGCCTGGGACTGGACCACTTCGAGGGCCCCACCTGGCGCGGCTGGCACCACCACGTCACCCTCGTCACCGCCGCCCAGGCATTCCTCACCCTCCGGCGGCTCGACCCAAAAGCCCGCACACCGGCCTGACCCTCTACCAGGTCCTCCACCTCCTCCAGGACCTACTGAGCTCCTGGACCGGTGCCTGCACCACCTGCGGCCGCCCCCTGCCCAGCCCACGAACCCGCCACAGACAGCCCAGAACATAACGAAGCACTACTAACCTGTCCGGCGGATCATGCCGAAAACGCGGGGTCTGGCACGCCCATCTGCGGCGTTCTCGGCCAGCGGGCCCACTGCCGCCGGGGCGCCTTGTCTGAGCGCAGGTCGTCGAGACGCGCGATGATCACCGATCGAGCGACCATTGAAAATTTCTTTACCGGTTTAGCGAGTGCCGCCGGAGAGTAGGTGGTGCCGGGGTTCCGGGGGCAAGGCTGCACGTAGGGCGGTGCGCCGTCAGCGCGCCTGCCTGGGCGTGCTCTGGTGGCGCTCGTGGTGCCGGCGAGCCTTGGCGCGGTTGCCGCAGGCTCCCATGGAGCACCATCGGCGCCCCCCGTTCTTGGTCGTGTCGTAGAAGCGCAGAGGACACACGGGGTTGGCGCACTTGCGGATGCGGTCGGGCCCCTCCTCCAACAAGCGCAGATAGAGGTCGGCTGTGCGCCATGCCGCGTTCCAGCCCGGCGTGTCCGTCTCCACGACCGACTCCGGACCTGCGGATCCCAGCAGGCGTCGCACGCGGCCGTGGCCGAGTGTGTCGTTGAGCATCTCGCGAGCCAGCTCCAGCTCCGACCCCTCGCTGGCCACCATCCAGCTCAGCGCGGTCCGGGTTGCCAGGAGGGCACCGAGTGTCTCCTGCGTGTCCGGTGCGATGTCGGCCAGTCCGGCGGACGAGAGCCAAATCGCCAGTCCGCCCGGGCGCTCAAGCAGGTCGTGGGCGCCGTCGTTGTCCACCCAGCGTGTGTTCAACAGGTCCAGCGGCAACGGCTCCCCAAGAAGAGGGCGGGGGTCCGCGTCGGCGGCGTGGGCTGGATGAGTGTGCATGCGGTGAGCCCTTTCGTGTCGGGGTCCATGCCATCACACCATCGAAGCATAACCGGCTAAAAAAAATTCAGCGGTTGCATGGTGAGAGGACAACCGTTAATGTTCATTTAGCCGGTTGGGAGTACCCGCCTGTTGGCGCCCACCGGTCCTGTGCATCCACTCCTGGAAGGAACCCGATGACTACCTCTTTCCACCCCGCCACCCTCAAGACGGGTCACGTCGGCCTCAGTGTCACCGACCTCAACCGGTCGCTCCCGTTCTACGCACGGGTGTTCGGTTTCGAGACCCTTGCTGAAGGCAAGGACGACAGCCGACGCTGGGCCTTCCTCGGCCGCGACGGTGAGATCGTCGTGGCCCTGTGGCAGCAGAGCCAGGAAGGTTTCGCCACGGCCACCGCAGGCCTTCACCACCTCTCCTTCCAGGTGGACACCCTCGACGAGATCGCCGCGACCGAGGCTGTCCTGCGTGAGCTGAACACGGAGTTCGTCTACGACGGTGTCGTGGCGCACGCCGAGGGCGCCGCCTCGGGTGGCATCTTCTTCAAGGACCCCGACGGCCTCCGTCTGGAGGTCTACGTACCCACCGGCGCGGACGGTGCACCCGCGCCGACCGGCCAGGAGCCGACCTGCGGCTTCTTCTAAGACGGGCCATGACGCCGGGAGGTCTTACCGCTGACTCGGTCTAGCCGGTGTTGGGCCTCCCGGCCCAGTGGACCACTGCCACGTGGGTGAGCTCCTGCTCTCAGCTCGAGACCCAACGGGATCACGTTCCGGGGCCATCCAGGTAGCGGGAGAGGGCCATCGCATTCAAACAGCGCGGACACATCGAGATCGTGAGGAGCAGACATGAAGCCGTATCACCGCGGAGAACTGGTGGTGCAGGAGAGAGCCGGTCTGACAAAGATGGCCGAGGCGGTTTCCGGCGCGATCATGACCGAGATCCCCGACTTGGCCGCGGACTTCATTGAGGAGCAGCCGATGCTCGTCATCGGTGCGGCCGACAGCCGCGGCGAGGTCTGGTCCTCCCTCCTGGCTGGCGAGCCCGGGTTCATCACCGTCACCGGACCGTCCACCCTGAGCGTCGCAGCCGCGCTGTCCCCCGGTGACCCCCTGTACCGCACCCTCGCCGAACCGACCCGCCTCGGCATGATCGCCATCGAACCCGATACACGGCGGCGCATGCGAATGAACGGCACCGCTCGTCCCACCCGCGACGGACTGGAGATCACACTGGAGCAGATCTACGCGAACTGCCCAAAGTACATCCAGAAGAGGGTGCCGCAATGGCATCCCACCACCCCCGACGACCCACGGGAAGCAGGCGCGCTCGCCGAAGAGGACATCGCGCTCGTCGACAGTACGGACACCTTCTTCATCGCCACGACAGACCTGGACGGCAACGCCGATGCCTCCCATCGCGGAGGCAACCCGGGCTTCCTCCAAGTCCGCGGACCCCGGCTTCTGCGCTGGCCCGACTACGTCGGCAACTCCATGTTCAACACCTTCGGAAACCTCGAAGTCAATCCCCGCGCAGGTCTGATGATCCCCGACTGGACCACGGGCACTCTCCTGCACCTCACGGGCACGGCAGCGGTGGACTGGGACCCGGACCACGCAGCCGCTCTTCCGGGGGCACAGCGGGTCGTCGACTTCACCGTCGAGCGCCTCGTGCGCGTCAACAACGCCTCCCCGCTGCGTTGGACCGCTCCCCAGTTCTCCCGGTTCAACCCGCCCATCGCACATGAAGGAGCAAGCACATGACTGAGCGCCCCGTCACTGGTCTCAAAGTGACCGTCGACATGAACCTGTGCGAGAGCCACGGTCAGTGTGTCTTCGCCGCGCCCCAGGTGTTCGCCTTCGACGACGACGACATCCTCGTCTATGAGCCGAATCCCGACGTCTCCCAGTACAAAAGGGTCGTCGCCGCTGCGGCCGCGTGTCCCGTTCGGGCGATCCGTATCGAACACGGCACCGAGGGCGACGCCCCCGCCGAGGGCTCCGAGTCCTCGCGGTGAACACGCACTCCACGCGCGTCGTCATCGTCGGCGCCTCGCTCGCCGGGCTCAACGCGGCGCGGGCCCTGCGGGACGAAGGACACACAGGACCGATCACCCTGGTCGGCGAGGAACCCTATAGCCCCTATGACAGACCGCCGCTGTCGAAGGAATTCCTCACGTCAGACGTTGGCCACGCGGCGCTGGCCTTGGCAAACACAGATGATCTTAGGCTGACGGAGCTTTACGGCCGGCGAGCACTCCACCTCGAGCCCCGTGAACGCACGGTGCTCTTGGAGGACGGCCAGGTCATCCCGTATGACGGTCTCGTCATCGCCACCGGTGCCGGAGCCCGTTCCTGGCCCGCTCGGCGTCCGGCTGCAGGTGTGCACACCATCCGGACGCTCGACGACGCGACGGCGCTACGGCACGACCTCCGCAGTGCGCGGCGCCGGATCCTCGTCGTCGGAGGCGGATTCATCGGCAGCGAAGCCGCAGCGACGGCACGCGAGCTGGGGCACGACGTGGTCCTCGCATACTCAGGGCCGGCACCCCTGCACCGCCCGATGGGTGAGGACGCGGCCTCCTTCATCGCGGAACTCCACCGCGCTGCTGGTGTGTCCCTGCTGCCTTTCGCCACCCTCACCGCGCTACACGGGGAAGCGCGTGTCACCTCCGCCACCCTCAACGACACACACCGGGTGGGCGCCGACACAGCGGTGCTCGCGCTGGGGGCCACACCCCGCACCGAATGGCTCGCGCACTCGGGCCTCCAACTGGATCGCGGGCTAGTCACAGACGCCCACGCCCGGGCCGTGGGCGCCGACGGCCGACCACATCACATGATCGTCGGCGCCGGGGACGTCACACGGTTTCCCCACCCCCACACGGCGCGACTCCTCAATCTCGGCCACTGGAGCCACGCAGTGGAACAGGCGAGAACGGCGGCACGTACACTCCTCAACCCCCATGCCCCGGCCGTCTACCGTCCCGTCGCATCGTTCTGGTCCAGCCAGTACGGCGTCCGCTTCCGGGCCGTGGGACTGCCAATGGAAGCCGACCAGGCTCGGACCCATGAACTCGACCTGGAGCGAAGGCGTTTGGACGTGGCCTACTACCGCGACGGGCGACTTGTGGGAGCAGTCACCGCAAACCGTGCGGGACGCATCGCCCAGTACAGAGAACAGCTGGCCGCCGACCTGGCGGCCATGGCCGCGGCCTGAGCGGGCCACCCGCGCACGCACCAAGGATGGCTCTCAGTACAGTTCCCCGATCCCTCGAACGCGCGTATCCCCGGCATGATCAAGAGCGAGCGGCGCCCCGGACTCGTCGAGGCGGCCGAGGACGTCACTGTCTTCCTCAAGCCGCTCATCAAGTCACCCAAGATCGAGGTCGGTGAATTCACCTACTACAACGACACCGAAAACGCCGCCGGCTTCGAGGACAGCAACGTTCTCTATGCGTATGGCCCGGAACGCCTGGTCATCGGCAAGTTCTGCTGTCTGGCGATGGGCACGAAGTTCATCATGTCGCCGGGAACGGACTACCACATGCCCGGTGGCACCACCTCATATCCTTTCTTCATCTTCGGCGGATCGTGGCTCGAGAAGACGGCGGACCTGCTGCCCTCCCTGCCTAGCAAGGGCGACATCGTTGTCGGCAACGACGTCTGGATAGGACGGGAGGCGGTCATCATGCCCGGTGTCACCATCGGTGACGGCGCGGTCATCGGAGCCCGATCCCTGGTCACCAGCGATGTGGCCCCCTACACCGTGGTCGGCGGGAATCCCGCGAAGGAGATCAAGAAGCGACTGCCCGACGAGGACATTCGACCACATGCTGCGCATCGCCTGGTGGGACTCGCCCGCCGAGGTCGTCACCGAGCACGTGCGCACCATCTGGTCTGGAACCCCGTCGGAACTGGAGGAACTGGCCAAAAAGATCGGCCGTCTGGGAAGGTGACGGACGGGAGCGCCGCGGGCCCTGCTCAGGAGGACTTGCGCACGCTCAGTCCGCAGGCCGAAGCTGCCCGTCTTCAATGAGGGCGTCGGTGGTAGTGACCAGGTGCCGCAACATCTCTTCCGCGGCTTCTGTCGGATTGCGGGCCTCGATGGCGTCGATGATCGCCCGATGGTCACGCAGTGACCTTGTAGGTTGACCGGCACGGGTCAGCGACGTCTCCGAGGTCCGGTCCAGGGCCTTGCGCATGCTCTCCAGCAGCCGGATCAGGATCGGGTTGTGTGAGGCACGGGCGACGCCGGCATGGAACCGCCGGTCTCCCGCCAGTCCTGCGCCACCGCTGTCGATCTCGGCCTGCATCTGAACTATCGCGCCCCGCAGTTCCGCGATGTCGTCGTTTGAGGCCCGGGTCGCCGCGAGTCTCGCGCACTGCGTCTCCAGGGCCTGACGTGTCTCCCAGATCGCCGGGTGATCGAGGTGGGTCTGCACCAGCTCGGCGGCCAGGGAGTCGAGCAGGTCGTCGGAGCGTTCCAGCAGGTAGATGCCGTCGCCGTGCCGGACTTCCACCATGCCGCGGGCACGCAGTGCGGTAATCGCCTCCCGGATTGAGGACCGTCCCACGTTCAGCTGCTGGGCAAGTTCCCGCTCGCTCATCAACCGGTCGCCGGGTTGCAGTTGATAGACGTCGATGAATTCCCGGAGACGATCACTGACCTGCTCGTAGAGAGGTTTGCGATCGACTGGACGCATGGGAGCGAGGTCTCGCCGATCGGCGGTCATGACCCTCCTTGGTGAGCTTCGATCGTCTAGCACAAACGGTGTTCTGCTGGTCTGACGATACCGCCGTCCCAGGTAACGCTCGCTCCGGCGGTGCCCCGGACGGTAGCGATCCTGCTCAGCCGTCCGCGCCGTCCAGAAATGCGCGGTAGAGTCGTCGAGCGGCCTGTTCGGCGCTCCGATGCAGTGTGTGGGTTGCCTCGAGTATCTGCTCGGGCCTGCCCCCCACTTTTGCGACCTTTCGTTGCCGTCGCTCGGACACCATCCATGCATGAATCAGCCCGGACGTGATCTCGGGGTGGAACTGCACCCCGAGATGACGACCATGGCCGAATGCCTGAACGTGCTGGTTTTCGGCAATGAGGGTCGCGTGCGGCGGGAGTGAGATTCCATCCTCGTGCCACTCGAACCAGCACCCCCGAACAGCCTCCGCGAAGGGTGCTTCCGGGTGCACGGGCGTGATCTCGGTCCAGCCGTGTTCCGGTTGGGAGGAACGGTGCACCGCGCCACCGAGTATCTGGGCCAGCAACTGGGCCCCGTAGCAGATGCCGAGCACCGGGGTGCCCATCTTGGTTTGCGCACGAACGAACGCACGCTCCGGCAACGCCCAGGGCTCGACCGGATCGAGGACGGACTCCCGGCTCCCAAGGACGACGAGCGCCCGGTGTCGTGCAAGCGGCGGCAACTCATCGGCGGCAAGATCGACCAACTGCCAGTCGATGCCCTCGTCGTCTAGCCACAGAGCAAGGTTGCCCGGCGGGTCGTCGTCCTGGTGCTGTAGGACCAGGACCCTTCCGTCGTTACGCATCACGGATCACCTCCTGACCCCGCGTCCATGCCCCTGGGCGCGGCGGGTCCCCCGTCGATGAAGAGGCCGGCTTCATGACGCCGGCGGTCCACGGTGACGCCGAAAACGTCGGGCCGGCTGTAGTGCCCTGTCGGGTCGAAGTTGAGGCGCTCCCGGGAGATCCAGCCGAGGTCCAGGTCCGCCACGATCACGCCCTCAGCACCGACCACCGGCGGCACCACCCAGGTTCCGTCCGGTGCAGCGACGCACGAACCGCCGTCAAAGGGCATCGCCTCGGAGTTGGCACGTATGTCGGCCGCGAGAGGGAAGGTGTCGGGCACGTCGTCCGGCCGAAGTACGCCGGAGACCGCCATGGCGAAGACGCGGCCCTCCTGCGCGGTGAATCGTGTGACGTCGGCACTGATCCTGCTAGCGCCGGGCCACGAGCCGACATGCACCTGTTCACCGTCGCAGTACAGCGCGTGCCGGGCCTGCGGCATCCAATTCTCCCAGCAGTTCAATGCTCCTACTCGCGCCGGGCCCACCACGTGGGTGCGAAGTCCGGCCCCGTCACCCTGTGCCCACACCAGGCGTTCATCATAGGTTGGTACGAGTTTGCGATGATGTCCCACCAGGCCTTCCTTGGGGTGCAGGGTGAGGATGCTGCAGAAGACGGAGCCGCTGGCAGTGCCCCGTCCTCGTTCGCTCACCCCGACCACGAGGGCGAGGGAGAGGTCGGCGGCCAGTTGCTCGAGTTCACGGTGTTCGGGCCCGCCCACTTCGATAGCACTGTCGAGGTAGGCGGCGTAGCAAGCCTTCTGGTCCGAATCGTCGAACCGGGCCCCGTGAGTGCGGGTGAGCCAGAACGGATAGCCGGAGAGATACGTCTCCGGGGTCCCGAGCAACTGCGCGCCTTCGGCTGCGGCGCGTTCCGCTGCATGAACGAGCCGCTTCATCCGGGCGTCGATGTCCAGCCACGGACCGCCGAGCTGCGCTGCCGCCACGGTCAGCGTCGTACGGGGATCGGGGTCGGGGATGCAGATGCGGGCCAGCAACGACAACTCGGGAGCGTCAAGGCCGCCGTTGCCCCTGTCAGTAGACCTCGAAGTACTCACGCTGCTCCCAGTCAGTCACAGCTGCGTTGAAGCGGTTCACCTCGTGCTGCTTGACCAGTGCGAGGTAGTCCACGAACGGGGTCCCAAGCTCCCGGCGCAGCAGTTCGCTCTGCCGGAACAGCGGGATGGCCTGCTCCAGGCTGGCGGGCAGCGAGGGCGCGTCGGCGAGATAGGGCTCGTCGGCCGACGGCCCCGGGGGGAGCTTGTTGTGCAGGCCGTCGCGGCCACTGATGATCTGTGAGGCCAGGTAGAGGTAGGGGTTGGCGGCCGGTTCGCCCACCCGGTTCTCCAGATGGGTATTGGCGTCGCCTCGTCCGCCGGCCACTCTGACGAGGGCGCCGCGGTTCTCCTCGGCCCAGGTCACCCGGTTCGGGGCGAAGGAGTCGGGCCGGTATCGCTTGTAGCCGTTGACGGTGGGGGTGGTGAGCAGGGAACAGGCACGGGCGTGTGCGAGCAGTCCGCCCATGAAGTGGGTTCCGGTCGGGGACAGGGCGCTCTCCTCGTCGCCTGCGAAGCTGTTGCCGGCGTGTGCCGTGGCCAGTGACTGGTGGAGGTGCCAACCGCTTGAGAAGGCGTTTGGGAAGGCCGGGCGGGACATGAAAGTGGCGTGGTAGCCGTTGCGCCGGCACAGCTGCTTGACCGCACTGCGCAGCAGGACGACCGTGTCGGCGGCCTCAAGACCCGGCAGCGGTTCGAAGGTGACTTCGCACTGGCCCGGCCCCCATTCATCCTCGACGGTCGCCAGGGGCATTCCGAGGGCTACGATGTTGTCACGCAACACGTCGAGAATGTCGCCGATCTCATCACCTCGCATTTCGGTGAGGTACTGGAATCCGTGCGAGACCGCGCTGACCGTGGGCGGCGCTGCGGGTTGACCGCAGTCCTCGAAGGACAGGCGAGGATCCTCGATGCGAGTGAGGTAGAACTCCATCTCGATGCCGGCGACATAGGAGTATCCGTCGTCCGCGAGATGACCGAGCTGTGTTTGCAGAATTCCTCGAGTGTCGAACGGAACGAGTTCGCCCGTCCGGTAGTGCATGTTCGCGAGAATCCAACCGGTCCGGTCGAGCCAGGGAAGCAGGGTGAAGGTCGTCGGGTCCGGGACCAGGACACCGTCGGGCAGCCCCGTCATCCGAGGATCCCCGAGCGCGTTGGCACCAAAGGGGGGTACGACGGGGTGGTTCGTCGTGTCGAAGATCAGTGTCGCCGTCTGGAAGTCCTTGCCGTTGCGGAGCACCGACAAGAAGTGATTCACCTCCAAGGTCTTGCCTCGCAGGATGCCATGCTGATCACTCCAACTGAGTCGCACCTGGCGCAGCTTCTGCTCGGCGACTTCCGTGGAAATGCGCTCCGCGGCCTCTTGCTGCTCCTCTGACCACAAGTCGTGGCTCCGAATGAATGAAGAACCCATCTTCACTCCTAGTCTCTGCCTTGCGGCCGATTCGCGGGAGGCGTACTGATGCCATTGGAATGCGTCCGTCGGTCAAGGGCGACGGCATCTCGTGACGTGGCCTTCCGGTTCACTCGGTTCCCTCATCGCTGAGCTGGCCGTAGCCGAGATCACCGGATGAGCCCAGCGCCAGGCTCCGCGGAGGGCGTGTTCCCGGCCGATTCCCCCGCACCGCCCCAATGCCTCACATCCGGACGTCACCGGGGGTGGACGATCCAGAGTTTCGCGTGCACTGTCCGTCTTTGGTCAGGTCATCTAGTGGTCAGACCAGTATGGAAAGGCGCGCTCAACATGTCAACGGTTGCGGAGCGCACCAGTCACAAGAAGCTGGCAGGAGGCAAACAGGTCGCTGACATTCCTCCCGCATACTCACCCCGCTGCGGATCGGCCCTGGCTCTCGACCTGCCGGTCCCGCCATACGAGACTCCATGCCTCATCGAAAAGGGACCGTATGCCTGCATACCGCGCACACCCCTCGCGAGCCGGCTCGCGCACCAGCCTCCGGTCGTCGGCCGCCGCCCTGCTCGCAGGCGTGACACTGCTCGCACCCGCCGGCGCCGCCTCTGCCACCCAGGAACCGGCGGCCGTGATGCCCACACACACCACCTCGGTGAAAGCGCCGAGCGCCGTTGTCAGCAGTGCCGAATACCACCTGGGCGACCGCACCTTCGCCGTCCCAGGCTCTGAAGGCGCTCGCTCCGAACTCACCGGAATCGTGCACTATCCCAACTCTCCCGGCACCGGCAGGCACCCGGTTGTGGTCATCCTGCACGGGCTGGCGAACTCCTGCGACGACCGACAGGCGTGGACCGCACTGCAGAAGGCACAGGAGGCCGGCGACGAGGCCGAGATCGTCAGACAGGCCGGCTACCTCAACCAGTGGCCATGCCGGGACGGCGCCGTCCCACTGGCGAGCTACCGCGGCTACGACTACCTCGGAGAGCGACTAGCCAGGCAGGGCATCGTCACCGTGTCCATCAGCGCCGACGGCATCAACGCCGCTGGCCTGTTCGGCAACGACGACATGAGTGCACGCGCCGCTCTCGTCAACCGACACCTCGCGATGTGGGCTCAGCTCGCCCAGCGGGGAACCGGTCCCCTCGCCGGAAGGTTCACCCGCCCCGGGACACGGCAGCCCGTCTCCGTCGACTTCCGGGGCCGGCTCGATATAAAGGACGTCGGCACGATCGGGCACTCGCGGGGAGGCGCCGCCGTCCAGTGGCACTCCTCCACGACCAACCGCAAGGACTGGCCGGACGGTGTCCGGATCAGGGCAGTTCTGCCGCTCGCCTCGGCGATCCTCGGTGACGGAACACCTGATCAGTACCTCACCGCTCCAGACATCCCGTTCATGAACACCTTCGGCACCTGTGACCGTGGAGGGTTCAGCAGCATCTCCGAGGGCGACTACTTCTACAAAGAAGCGATCGCACGGCCGGATCAGCGCGCCGTCGTCCGCACCGTCCACCTGGGCGGCGGGAACCATAACTTCTTCAACACCCGCTGGTCCCCAAGCAGCGGAGTGTCGGGCGCGGCGGACGACGCACGGCACAACGGCCCGACCGGCACCTGCGTGAGTGACGCCGATGACGCCACCGACATCCCCCAACTGTCCGAGACCACCCAGCGCCATGCCCTCACGACGTACGCCGCGGCATTCTTCCAGCACTACCTCACCGGCGACCCGACATCGACCCCCGTCCTGAACGGCGAGACTCACCCTCTGGGCCCAGCCGTGTCGGTGGAGGTCTCCGCGTTCGTTCCGAAGTGACGTCGGCGACGGGTAGGCGCTCAGGCACCGGAGCTCTGGACAGTCCGTTGCTCGACGGCTGCCTCAGGCAGGCGCAGCGTGAATGTCGTACCGATTCCGACCTCGCTGCGGACGCCAACGTTGCCACCGTGCGCCTCCGTCAGCTTCCGCACGATCGCCAGACCCAGCCCGCTGCCGCCGGTGTCGCGGCTGCGTGACTTGTCGGCGCGCCAGAAACGGTCGAACACGCGAGGCAGGTCCTGCGGCGATATCCCCGTACCCGTATCCGCCACCTCGATGACCGCGGCGTCGGCAGCGATCATGAGCCGCACGTCAACCGAGCCCCCCGGCGGCGTATGGCGGACCGCGTTGGAGACCAGGTTGCCCACAGCCTGCCGCAGCCGGACGGGATCGCCGTGGAGCCAACACTCGGCCGGCGCGGTCGCTGTGAGGCGGACACCCGCGGCGTCGGCCTGCGCCCGGTGGGCTGTGGCGATCTGGGCGATCAGCTCACCCGCTTCAAACTGCTCCGGATGCAGCCGCAGCCGCCCCGCCTCCGCCGCGGCCAGGTCCTGCAGGTCGTCGATGACGTGCTGGAGCAGGACCGCCTCCTCGTGCAAGGAGCTGAGGAACTCTTCGTCCGCCGGGGTGTGTCCGTCCTGGGCAGCCTCCACCCAGCCGCGGATGTTGCTCAGAGGGGTCCGCAGCTCATGGGCGACGTCACCGACCATGGCCCGGCGCTCCTGCTCCAGCCGGTTGCGGTGGGCGGCCATGTCATTGAACGTCTCGGTCAGCCGCCCGATCTCATCGCTCGTGGTGATGGGAACGCGTACCGTGTCGTCCCCGTCCTTGAGCCGCTGTGCCGCGGCGGTGAGCGCGTGCAGAGGACGGACGAGCCGTGTGGCGGCCAGGACGCTGACGCCAAACGCGAGGACAAGCACGAGGCCTGCGGCACCGGCGACGCGCGCGAGATTGGTGCCGGACGGCCGAAATCGCTGCGAGGTGGTCTCCGGCGAGGCGAAGAACAGCCGGGCTGGCGGTGACACACACGCGCGCAGCAGGGTCTTGCGACCCTCCGTGATGCAAGGCTGGATCTGCCGGGCGCCGCCCTTACTGGCCGGCCCCGGCTCGGTCGGAGCCTGACGCCAGGAGAAGTCGGGGAGCACCTCCACGGCTGTCAGGCCGGTGTGATGGAGACAGCCGTTGACCAGCGAGTCGAGGCGTCGCAGTGCGATGCGTTCCGTAGGGGTGGGGCGCGCCAGCCGACCGCTGTCGCAGACCGCTGCGGAATCGTCGTTCGAGGCGGTGAAGGTGCGGATGGTGGGCCGGCCACTCGGGGTGTACGCCACGGCTGTCTCCACTCCCAAGCCGCGCAGGCACTGGACCTGCTGGAGGGCATAGCCCTCCAGGGTCCTGCGCTCCCGCCCCGTCAGCCGGAACGGACCGGTGGCCCGGGGGTCGATGGGATCGGCCCGGTTGACGGAGAGGGGATCGACGATCGCCCACGCCTGCTCTGGCAGCGCCCCCGACTGCGGTGAGCTGTCCGCAATCAGGGCACCGTTCTGGGTGGTGAGGGCGACCCGGCGGCCCGTCCGGTGCGCCAGGTCGCGTACGACGGGTGCGACGCCGTCCCAGTTCGCATGGGTGGCCGCGTAACCGGTCAGCACGTCCAGCAGCAGAGTGTCGTCGGCGAGGAGCTGCCCTTGCTGCTTCTTGATCGCTCCCGAGGTCGTCCGGACGGCGATCCATGTGGTGGCCGCGACCGAACAGACGGCGACGAGGGCGGAGACGGTCAGCAGCCGCACCAGAAGTCCGCGGCAACCCGTGCGCCGGGCGGCACATCGCCACCGTCCCCGCATGGGACGGCGGTCATCCATGGCAGGTTCCGGCAGTGAGTTTGTAGCCCACGCCGTACACCGTGATCAGCCGGCTAGGCCGTCCCGGCGACGTCTCGATCTTCTTGCGCAGGTTCATTATGTGCGTGTCAACGGCGCGGCTGGAGACGAAGCGGTCGATGCCGTGCAGTTCCTCCAGGAGCTGGCCGCGGCTGAACACACGCTCCGGCTGGGCGGCCATCGCGCACAGGAGCCGGAACTCCGCGGACGTGAAGTCCACGTGGCGTCCATCGACCGTCGCCGTGTGCCGCAGCGGGTCGAGGATCACCGCGCCGACGGTGAACACCGCGGCGTCGCCGTCGGGTGCCGTCCGACGGCGAGTGCGGCGCAGCAGTGTGCGCACCCTGGCCGCCAGCTCGCGCGGGCTGTAGGGCTTGGTGAGGTAGTCGTCGGCTCCGAGGTCCAGCCCGAGAAGCAGGTCGTCCTCCGTTGACCGCGCGGTAAGCATCAGCACCGGCAGCTGGTGGTCCTCGGCGCGCAGGATGCGCACGACGTCGAGACCGTCCACCCTCGGCATCATCACGTCCAGGACCAGGAGGTCGGGTGCCGCCCGGCGGATGTGGTCTAGCGCCTCACGCCCATCACACGTGACCACCACGCGATGCCCCTCGCTCTCCAGGTAGATACGGGCGAGACGGGCCTGTTTGGCGTCGTCCTCCGCGACCATGACGTATGCGCACACCCTGCCGAGAATAGACAGAGGCACCCCGCGTCAGTCCCCGGGACCGGGACGCTGACCTCCTGCTGACTCCCACATGACAAGTTCCTCACATTTCTGCGCCACAGTTCCGTGATCAATCGGCCTCGGACTCGGCCCCGGGTGGCGGGTACGGCCCGGTGCAGCCCGATATCCCACCGGCGTTCCAGAACCGTGTCGAGGACATCGCCCCGCACTCACCGCGAGCGCGATGACCCAGGACGTCCACGTCGGCCTGCGCAAACAAACCCCCACCACCCTCGAACGATCAGGAACGCCCTTGCCCACCCCATCCTCCTCATTCGTGCGGCACACAGGTGTCCTGGCACTGGCGGCCGCCGCCGTCGCGGCACTGGGCGGCTGCGCCTCGGACCACACACCGCCGCCCGCCTCCCCACAGACGCAGGGAGCTGCGGCCCCGTCGAAGCCGGCTTCGAAGCCAGCCAAACCCCCCGCAGACGAGCCGATGGCACCACAGAGCCCCGCCTCCTACAAGCCGGCTGACCCCCGGCTGACCGCCCGAACCGCCACCGGTCAGCTGGTGAACAAGTGTGTGCCCAAGCGTTTATGGAACAGTGTCAGGACACTCACCACGAAGGACGGCAAACACCTCTCCACCCTGATCCTCGGCAAGGGGACCAACGTCGTGTACTTCGGCCACCAGTACGGCGGACAGATATGCAACTTTCTCGATCTCGCCGAGGAGATGGCCGCGCGCGGATACCGCGTGATCCTCCCGGAGTTCCGCGGCTACGTGGCGTCCGAGGCGGCGGACACCTCCAGCCCATTGGACATGAGGGCGGCCTTCGACGAGCTCAAGCTCCTACCCGCCCGGCACGTGTTCCTGGCTGGAGCATCGTGCGGCGGGACCACCGCCGTCGTCGAGGGCGTCAGGAGCGGCATTCCCGTCGTCGGGCTGATGCTCCTGTCGTCACCCGCACGCTGTGACGGTGACGCCGTCTCCGCCGTGAAGAACATCGAGCAACCCTCCCTCTTCATGGTCGCGCACGAGGACATGCAGGGCAGACACGAGAAGCAGCTCCGCGAGGTCTACGAGGCCTCCCCAGCGAAGGAGAAGCAGTTCGTCGTGGTGGACGGCGAGGCCCACGGCACCCTCATGCTGCACGGGGACGACGCGGCCGACGCCCGGCGGACCAAGGTCATCGACTTCATGGCCCACACGTACGTCGCGGCCCTGCGCAAGTAGCCAGGCAGGCGAGGGCGTGTCGTACCGGGACGGGCACGGCCCACGACGTGGCCGTGCGGCAGAGGGCCACTGCCGGGTGGTGCCGGTTCACCGCCGCGCGCTGCGGCGATGGACCGGCGCAGGGTGAGTTCCGCGGCGGCCGGCTGCTCAGAGCAGCCCGACCTTGACGGACTCTGCACTCGAGCGGTTCGCCGAGTTCGCAGACGCCTGGGGCAGGAAGTATCCGGCGATCGTCCGGCTCTGGGAGAACGCGTGGGAGGAGTTCACCCCGTTCCTCCGCTTCGACACCGAGATCCGCCGCATCGTCTGCACCACGAACGCGATCGAGTCCGTGAACGCCAGGATCCGGCGGGCGGTCAAGGCGCGCGGCCACTTCCCGAACGAGACCGCCGCCTTGAAGTGCGTCTACATGGCGATCATGTCGCTCGATCCCACCGGTCGTGGTCAGGCCCGCTGGACCATGCGCTGGAAGGCCGCCCTGAACGCCTTCGACATCACCTTCGACGGCCGACTCTCCGCAGCACGCCAGTAACCCTCAACAACCCGAGTTACACCGCTCGATTGACAGACCCGGTCATGGACCGGTCCCGGGACCGGGGCCACGGACGCGAAGAGATCCGCGAACTGCAGGTCGTCACCGTCGACGGCCTCCTGTTCCCGCATGCCCGGCAGGTCATCCGCATCCGCCGCAAGCGACGCCGGATCGGCACCCGGAAGTGGTCGAACGAGACCGTCTACGCCGTCGCCGACCTCGAAGCCCACGAAGCTTCCCCGGCTGAGTTGGCCGCCTGGAGCAGGGGACACTGGATCATTGAAAACAAGATCCACTGGGTCAAAGACGTCACCTTCGCCGAGGACGCCAGCCAGGTACGCCGCCACCGCACACCTGCCGTCATGAGTTCCCTCCGCGACCTCGCCCGGGCAACCCTCCACCGGGCTGGCTGGGCCAACATCGCCAGCGCACGACGCGCTCACACCCGCCCTGAGGACGTCCTCACCCTCCACGGCATCCCATGATCAAAAACGGACGTTCCCGGCTCTCCCCGGGGCCCTGCCCCTTCGCCACCCTCCACGACCCCGGTTCAGGTCGGCCAGAACCGGGAGGCCCAGTCGACGACATGCGTTGACGATGCGGTATCTGCGGGCCGCCGTGAGATCGTGTGAGGTCGCGCAACCTCCTAGATCCACAGGGTCGTCTGTCGGAATCGGTGACGACCTGAACGTTCACTCCGCCTTCCAAGTAGTCACACGTATCTCACTGTCTCGGTCACGCACCGCGGACTCCCTCGGCCAGCACGTACCGCGCTCGCGCCCTTACCTCGCACGGACGGGGAGCCCCGGCGCTCTCCTGGTAAGCAGTGTCACGACAGAACGGAACCAACGGGGCAACAGAGTGAGAGGTCGGATACCCCCTCAGCTGTCAGGGAACCCTGCCCGTTCCGCATCAAGGCCCACCATCGACCCCACCCGATCAGTGACCACGCTGACAAAGCTCAGTGATAGGCGTGGACCACGGCGTGACCCTTGCCGCGGCCGATCATCCACTTGTTCACCGGGGTCGTCAGCAGGAACGCGACCGCGAAGCCGCCCAGCAGGGACGTCCAGAACAGGGTTTCGTACAGGTGGGCGTCCATCGCGCCGGGGACCAGGGCGATGATCCCGTTGTCGACGAGTTCCATCACGATGATGGAAACGGTGTCGGCGGCAAGCGCCACCTTGAGGGCGGTCTTCAAGCCCAGGCCCGCCTTGCGGATCGCGAACAGCGTCAGCGAGTAGCCGAACACGAAGGCCAGCACGATCGCCAGGACCATGGTCGTCACGTTGCCCCACAGCAGGGCAGTGCCGATCGCCATACCGAGGATCTCGCCGATGGCGCAGCCTGTCAGGCAGTGCAGCGTCGCCTTCGCGGCAGACCCCCACGTCACTCTGCCCGTGTGGTGCCCACCGTGGCCCTCGTGCGCCTGGCGCGCGGCGTGGTCGTGCGCGGTGCCATCGTGGTATGCGCTGTGGTCCATGTCATCCCCTCGTACGTCCGGTGTACGCCGTCCCCCTCCCCGGAAACGCGATACCCCAATGGGGTATTCCGCGATCAGAGCACGGCAGCACGCCGGTTGGCGTGCACGGCCGCCTGGTGCCGGGGGGCAGTCCTCGCCGAGCGGGGTGTTCATCCGGGAGATCGCGGCGGTCTGGGACCTGGTAGTAGCGTCCGCCATCTTGTTGGCGTCGGAGAAGGAGAAGTCGCCCTTCTCCGTCTCCCCATCGCCCGTGTGATGCTTGATCATCGCCTCCATCAAGGCGGTGTCGAACGCCTCCCGGATGCCTTCTCGAGGCTGTCCATGTCCTCGGCCGTCATCATGCCGCCCATATCGTCGATGAATTGGTCGATGGCTTTCTCGGCCGGGATGTCCCCGTCCCAGGAAGTCAGGCCCCGGCAAGGTCTTGATCTCCGGACGCCTTAAGCTCGCCGTACGGTTGCCCCCTGGCCGAGCCGCGCTCGGCGGGCTCCACGTCGGCTGCACGGAGAAAGTCGGCGGCCTTGCCCGACATGATGCAGGGTGACCGCCGACTTCGGGCCGGAACGTCCTCCTCGATGGGGGTGTGGTCGGATATGAAGGCCGGCGACAGACGTGCGGATCACCCCACGACTGACGCCGTGGTCGCGGGCGAGGGTCACGGTGGAGCGGCCTACCAGGTACACCGGACGGACGATGGCGGTCTTCGTGACCGTCATCTCGGGCAGCATCCGCCCTCCCCGCGACGGCGTCCCCCTCTCGGTTCCCCGCCGCGAGGGGACACACCTACGCGCCGCCTGATCAGCACCGGCAGCTGCGACCAGCCCCCACCAGGAGCGCCGGTCCGAGAAACATCGTCGGCCGGTCGAACTTTCCGGCCCGCCACCGCATCGTGCAGGTATGACCGGCACCACCATTGAGGAACGACACATGAATCCGCTGTCCCCAGGCCACCACGTCATCGAGGTCGACGGGATCCCCCAGGAGTACGAGGTCCGCGGGCAGGGGCCCGCAGTGTGCCTAGCGCTGAGCGGGGGCCCCGGGATCGACGACGGCTACCTGCGGTTCCCGCTGCTGGAGGAGGACATCACGATGGTCTACCCGACGCAGGTCGGGACGACCGCTGAGAGCAGGCTTCCGAGCCACCCCGACGGGTACACCTTGGACGTCTACGCCCGCTTCACCCACGCCGTCGTGGAGCACCTCGGCCTATCCCGGGTACATCTGCTCGGTCACTCCGCGGGCGGCTTCTTCGCCCAGCGGTACGCCCTGACGTACCCCGAGCGGCTGGCTGGGCTGGTCATCTACGACTCCCTGGCGCACAACACGGAGGAACTGGTCAAGGAGGCCACCGCCCGGCTGGCGGAGTTCGCGGATCGCTTCCCGGGGGACCCGCGCGTGGCACCCGTCCTCGCGGCCTGGACGGACGACACCATCGCGGACACCGACGAAGCCCGGACCGAGCACCTGCGTGCCCTGCTGCCTGCCTACTTCGCGGACTACTGGGGCCGGGAGGAGGAGTTCGCGCGGTTGGCCGGGCTGAGGGTCACCCACGTGACCGGCGGCGCCTTCGACCACCGCGGACGCCTGGACACCGTCATGACGCCCACACTGGTGGTGGTCGGAGCGTACGACTTCATCTGCGGCCCGCGGTGGGCGCGGGCAATGGACGACGAACTCCCGAACTCCACCGTGGTAACTCTGAAGACAAGTGGCCATTTCGGACATATCGAGCAGCCGGAGGAATTCGCCGCCGCCGTACTTGGCTTCGTGCGGAGCGTGAAGAACGGAGGACGACGATGACGATTGTGCCGTTCGGGCTGGCAGAGCGCACGGAAATCGAGGCGTACGGGGACTTCGCGGCGGGCGCGGCGGACGTGCCAGGCTCCGCGGCGGAACGGCTGGGGGCCGCCGCCCTGCGGACCGGGCCCGCGCTGGCCCTCTGCGTCCGGGAGGACCGCAGCGGTTTCTTCAACCGGGCCGGAGGATTCGCCGACGATGTGCCCGTCGGCGCCGACGTGCTCACCCATGTTCGGGACTTCTACCGCGAACAGGGCCTGCGGCAGGGCTCGATGATGATCGCGCCCACGCTCCTGTCGGAGGACTGGCCCGTCGTCGCCAAGCGGCTGGGACTCACGGCGGGGAGTTCATTCGTCAAGCTCGGGTGGGACCTTGCCGCGGAGACGCCGGCACCCGACGGGCTCCCGCCCCTGGACGCGGGGCTCCGTGTCGGCCTGGTCGAGCCGCGCCAGGCGAAGGAGTGGGCCACTGTCATGATGACCACCTTCGGCTTCGGTGCGCCCGACATGATCGAGCTGGCCGCGTCCTGCGTCGGCCGACCGGACTGGCGGCAGTACGCGGTCTACGACAGCGAGCGGATCGTCGCGGTCGGAAGCGTCTACCTGAACGGAGACTGCGCCGACATGTTCGGCGGCGCCACGCTGCCCGAGGCCCGAGGCCGGGGTGCCCAGTCCGCGCTGCTCCTCGCCCGGGCTGCCGCAGCCCGCGAGGCTGGCTGCCGATGGCTAGTCGCCGAGACGGGTGCGGAGCGGGAAGGCAAACGCAACACCTCACTGCGCAACATGCTGCGGACCGGTTTCGAGCCCCTTTACGAACGGGTCACCTGGGTCTGGCGCGAAGAGGCTTGAGCGCGGGCCGGCGGCGGTCTGTGCGGGTGGCGCTCGCAAGCGCCACCCGCACAGACCCGGGCTACCCCAGCCACCACTCTCTCTGCCCCCTCCGCACCGTTTCAGCGAAACGGGTCGGCGGGGTGGTGGAGGTGCAGCCTGCTCGCCTGGCCGCCGTCCAGGAAGTACACCCATGTCACGCCGGGCGGGCAGTGGTACGGGTCCTCCGGCGGATTGCGCATCGCGTCCTCCCACACCACCACGTCACCGCCGGCCACGACATTGACCAAGGAGTGCCGCACGCCAGCGGACAGATCGCGGCCAAGCGCGCCTACCAACCGGTCCCGGCCGGTCCGCCGACCGTCCGGCCAGACGACCTCCAGCTTCGGCGACCAGTGCTCCCTCAGGACGGAGGCGGACTCGCCGCGGTGGGCAGCAAGCATCGCCTCCTCCCCCAGCCCGCGGTGCCGCCCGGTCAGCGCCGCCATGTCGCCGTGCGCGCCGTCCGCCGCGGCCAGCAGGGCCTCCGCGAGTTTGGCCCGGCCCTGATGCAGCCGGCTGCGGACGGTGCCGATGGGGACCGCCGACACCGCGGCGATGTCCTCATAAGACGCGATCTCGGTGAAGTAGCGCAGCAGCATGGCGAGCCGGAGCCCCGGGGAGAGCTGCGCCAGGGCGGTCCCGATCCAGTCCCGCAGCGCGTACTGCTCGATCAGCTCCGCCGGGTCAGGCGCGGTGGACCGCTCCAGCCGGACGAGCGCGTCGGTCTCCAAAGGAACCGCCGACGTGCGGCGCAGCATGGCCCGGCAGACATTGCGCACCACTGTGCGCAGCCACGGCCCCACGGCGCCCGGGTCCCGTAATGTCGCCGATCCGCCGGAGGGCGACGATCGACACCTCCTGAACCGCGTCCTCGGCATCCGGTCCATACCCGAGCAGGATGCCCGCCACTGCGTGCATGCCGGCCCGGTGCCTGGCCAGCAGCAGTCCGAGGGAACCGGCGTCGCCGGCCCTTGCGGCCCACAGGAGCTGCACGTCCGGCGCTTCGGCGTCCAAGGGCGTGTCGGTCATCCCGCAAAGATACGGCCGCGTCGGCGGCAGGCGTAGCCGCTCCGGCTCCGAGGACCGCGAACCCTCCGGCGTCTTCAGCGTCGCCACCGGGTCACCCAGCAGCGCCGGGTCCACCCGCCGGGCGACACCCGCGACGGTGGCGTGCAGCCGCTTCTCTGCGACCTTCCGTAGCGAGGTACTCGTCTACGGCCACAAACCCACCGTCCGCCGTGCGCACTCCGGCTCCATGGCTTGTGAACCCTTGATGCGCGGCCTCCAACACGGTGGCACGGGCAGCCCCGACCGGCCGGCGACAACCGGGTCCGGGGCGATGGCGCCAAGGAGCGTAGAGCTACTCGCACGTCAGCGACGCTGCACGCTTGCCAACTGACGGGTTGGCCCGGGCCAGGGAAGCCGAGCAACTTCGCAAGCGGAGTCGGGCCGTACCAAATAGCGGTGAAAGTGCTTACCGACTCCAGGTCGGACATGTTCGGTCGGGCCTCACGGATCGGGGTCACCGGCGGCCCTATCCGAAGATTCACGTTCGCTGGCCCGCAGACCTCCAGGCGGCTCACGGCGAGGGTGACCTCGCCCCGTGGCGACTACGGATTGCCCGAACAGGCCAACACAGTCGAACACCTCATCGAGAGTGCCTTCGGGTGGGTACTCAAAGCTCAATTATGTGTACGCGGTCCCCTTCAAGGGCTGCGTCCCTTTCAGCGGAGCAGGCAAGGCAACGGAGCGGTTTCCTCCGATTTGAGACGGAACACGGGGGTGAGAAAGGATCCTTGGGTGCGTTCATGCCTTCACAATCAGGCGAATGAGCCACAATGAGAGCGACGCGCGATTTACCGCTCAGAGCGCAGCACGCTGGCGCAGCTTTCTGCAGACCGAGACCGGCAGCGCCGCCCTGCTGCTGGCGATGGTCGCGGCGGCCTTGCTGTGGGCCAACATCGACGTGCGCTCCTACACTTCTGCTTGGGAAACGCACTTCGTGATCGGCTTCGATGCCTTTCATCTGTCGATCACCCTGCATGAATGGATCAATGCCGGGCTAATGAGCCTGTTCTTCTTCGTCATCGGACTGGAAGCGCGTCGCGAGTTTGACATGGGCGCGTTGCGCGACCGCAGGTGGGTGCTGCTTAGCACCATTGCGGGCCTGGGGAGCATGATCGTTCCAGCCTTGATCTTTGTAGCCTTGAACGCAGGACATGGGACGGTGCACGGATGGGGCGTGGCAATGTCATCCGACACCGCGTTCGCGTTGGGTATCTTGGCTGTGTTCGGCAGGAGGCTGCCAGCATCACTGCGAGCATTCATTCTCTCAATCTCTGTAGTTGACGATCTTGTCGCTCTGGTAGTGATTGCAGTGTTCTACAGCGACTCGATTCACCTACCGGCCCTCCTTGTTGCGGTAGGGGCGCTACTGTCAATCCTTCTGCTCCGGATGTTGAAGGTGCGCGGCGCGGTGTACTGCGCGGTGCTGTCGGTAGTGGCGTGGATCTCGCTACATGAAGCCGGGGTGGACCCTGTAGTGACAGGCCTGGCGGTCGGCGCCCTGGTGGTCGCTTACCCGGCTCCACGGGAAGACCTAGAGCGGGCAAGTCGACTGTTCCGTTTGTTCCGCGAGCAACCGACGCCCAAACTGCAGCGCAGCGCGTTCCAGGGACTGTCGGCGGCGATCTCACCGAACGAGAGACTGGAGCAGAGATTCTTGCCTTGGGTGAGCTACCTCATCGTTCCACTGTTCGCCCTGGCCAATGCTGGCATCGAGTTGAGCGGCGAGAAGTTGGCAGACGCGTTCACGTCACCCATCACGCTCGGCATCCTGTGTGGCTTCGCAGGCGGCAAGCTGGTCGGGGTCACGGGATCTATGGCTGCCGCGCAAATCCTGTCCGGCGGCCGACTGAAGCCGAACGTGGGCTGGGGTTCGGTGACCGCCAGCGGCGCCATCACCGGCGCGGCGTTCACGGTGTCGCTGCTGATCGCCGCGCTTGCCTTCGAAGGGAAGGATCTAGAACGTGCCCGCATCGGCATTCTCGCCACGCTCATCGGCGCCTTCAGCCTCAGCTGGGCAGTAACGGGGTTTATCCAGCTGCTGCCTGCCACCCGGCAAGCTAGAGCCTTGCTGGGCAACTCCGAGCAGCTCACAGATCTTGCGGTAGTTGTCGACGCTCACGATGACCACATCAGAGGACCACAGAAGGCTTCCGTGACGGTGGTCGAGTACGGCGACTTTGCCTGCCCGTACTGCGGGCAGGCTGAGCAGGTGGTGCGCGAGCTGCTAGGAGCCGAAACCGATCTTCGCTACGTGTGGCGGCATCTGCCTCTCACAGACGTGCACCCCAACGCACAGTTAGCAGCGGAAGCTGCGGAGGCGGCGGCACAACAGGGCCGGTTTTGGGAGATGCATGACCTACTCCTTAACCGGCAGGATGCCTTGGGCGGAGAAGACCTATTGCGCTACGCGCAGGAGCTCGGTCTGGACGTGGAACGGTTCCGCCGTGCACTGGAACAGCACGTCAGTGCACGGCGGGTAGCCGAAGATGTGGATTCGGCCGATCTGAGCGGAGTTTCGGGCACGCCGACGTTCTTCATCAACGGTCGGCGACATCACGGTGCGTACGACATTGCATCGCTGACCCGGGCGGTGCAGCTTGCACGCCAGCAAGTGCTGGTTGAACGGGGAGGCAGCCGACAGTAGTCCGGACGGCTCGTAGCCGAGCACGGCGTCGGCAAGATCTATGCCAAAGTGGTCCGGCCGAGACCGCCGCTGTGCCCCATCCGTGCTCCAGCTGGCACCGGTCGGCGCGGGTACTTCAAGGGCTGTCGACCGGCTCCACGAGCTCAGAGCAATCGGAGATCAGCTTCACCACCGTCGGACGCTCCCCGGGGACTGCGGTTATCCCTTGGCTGAGACCGATTCCTGCGCACGTCCTGCGGCCGGTACAGCGGCCCGGGAGCGATGTACGCCGAGATCGCTGCCCAGACTTCGATGGCAGATGCGCCGTCTTCCGTACTGCACGCGCGGGTGAGCGGACCCGTCCGCCGGATTCCGCAGCTGGGCCGTCCATCCCTCGGTGATGCGGACCGGCCCCAAAAGCACTCTCTCCGGCAGTGGGAACACGGGCAGCAGGCACCATGGCGTCCGCCGGGTCATCCTGGCCCTGTGGTGGGCGTAGTGCTCGGCCAGCCGGTCGCCGACCAGGCCTGATCCCTGGCGGCGCACGCTGCCCACGTACCGGCCACCTGCGGCGGCTGTACATCCGACGTATGCCGTGCAGCTCGCCGCCACCTGGCGACGCACGAGCCGGCCCGGCACACCACCATCGGCGAGCCCCGCAGCGCTGTGCAGTTTAGGGATGTCGAGCATCGGGCCCATCAGCCGCAGGACCGGCCGTAGCGACTGGCCAATCCCTGCGGGCAGCGTCGGAGCCGTGCTTACTGATCATTCAGAATGAGTTTGAGTCAAGGGCTTGGCAGTTGGGCTGGCGGGCGGCAGAGTTCTGCAGGTATCGGATGATCTTGTGCTTGATGATCTGTGGGAACGCGTCGCTCCGCTGCTCCCTCCTCGCCGACCGCAGCGTCGGCGGTATCCAGGTCGGCTGTCTGGCGGATGACCCTGCGGCTCTGCGCGGGATCGTCTACGTCCTGCGCACGGGCGTGACCTGGGCGGACGTGCCGACCCAGACGATCGGCTGCAGTGGGGTGACGTGCTAGCGGCGCCTGCAGGACTGGACCGAAGCCGACGTCTGGCCCCGTCTGCACGAGATCCTCCTCGCGGAGTTCCGCGCGACGGGCCTGCTGGACATGGACGACGCCGCGATCGACGGCTCGCACGTCCGGGTCCTGAGCGGGGGCTCACACCGGACCTCCTCCGGTCGACCGCGGCCGCCCCGGCAGTAAGCACCATCTGATCACCGACCGGCACGGAACACCTCTTGCGGTATCGCTGACCAGCGGAAGCCGTCACGACGTCACCCAGCTCATGCACCTGCTCAACGCGATCCCCCGCATCCGTGGCCTGGTGGGTTCGGCCCTGTCACCGGCCGTGGCGGCTATTCGCCGACCGCGGCTACGACTACGACAAGTACCGTCACCTCCTGCGCGCTCGTGGCATCACGCGGAAGATCGCCCGCAAGGGCACCCGCCCACGGATCCGGCCCTTGGCAAGACCCGCTGGTTCGTCGAGCGGACCTTCGCCTGGCTCCTCCAGTTCAAACGCCTGCGGACCCGCTACGAGACACGCGCCGACCTGCACCTCGGTCTGCTCCAACTCGTCTGCACCATCATCTGCTTGAGACGACTCCCAACCTCATTCTGAAACGATCAGTTACTGATCTTTTCGTAAGTTCGGTGAGTGTGGTGGCCGTGTGGGTGGGAGGCTGTCAGGGTGGCATATCAACCTTCCCCTTCGGTTGCCGGTTTCTCCCTTCCTCCTTTGTCGCGGCCTCAGTTGGCAGAGGCGCGTCGTATTCGGCAGTCGAGTTGTTCGAGGGTGGCGTCTCGAATGCGGAGATCGCGAGGGCGGTGGGGGTGTGTGACGAGAGTGTGCGGCGTTGTCGGCGGGTGTGGGAGCAAGACGGTGCTTCGGGCCTGCGGCGACGGGCAGCCACCGGACGCCCACCCAAGCTGGACGACACCCAGGTCGAGATGGTCCGGGCCGCGTTGGAGCAAGGTGCCCAGGCTCATGGTTTCGAGGCCGACCTGTGGACCCTGGAACGAGTCGGCGCGGTCGTCACCCGGGCAACGGGGGTGGTGTTGTCAAGGGCGTCGGTGTGGCGGCTGCTGACCGGCCGGCTTCGGATGGAGCCTGCAACGGCCCGAGCGGCGGGCGGTCGAGCGGGACGAGTCGGAGATCGCCCGCTGGATCGCGCACGAGTGGCCGCGCATCAAGAAGGGGCCGTGAACACACATGCCTGCATCGTCTTCCTCGACGAATCAGGCGTCTCCCTGCTCCCTCAGATCCGCCGCGCCTACTGGCCTCGATGGCGGACTCCGCTCCTGCGGCACCGTCTGAACTGGAAGCGCGCGTCGATGGCCGGAGCCTTGGGCTACCACTCCACCGACCCCGATCGCGGGGCCCGCCTGTGCTTCCACCTCAAGCCCGGCAGCTACACCGCCAGGCTCATCGAGGTCCTTGAGCAGGTGAAGGTGTTCCACCGCGGCGAGCGAGTGGTCCTGGTCTGGGACGGCCTGTCCGCCCACTGGAGCCGGGCGATGCGGGCCTGGGTCGCCGGACAGGACTGGCTCAGCCTAGAACGATTACCCGCCTACGCTCCCGAGCTGAACCCGGTGGAACTGCTGTGGCCCTGGCTCAAGAAGTGTGAACTCGCCAACCTCGACGCCAACCCCCGACTGCCATGGTCATTCCTCGCGCATACCAGCCTGACCATCCGTCCGCCACACCCACCGAACTTACGAAAAGATCAGTAGAACTGCTAACGAAATAATCTTCGAGGTGGTTGGATCACTCCGGGACTGGATGACCCGGGGGTGTGGGGTGGCGCGACCGAAGCCGTGGGATGTCGGTGACGAGCTGTGGGCGGTGATCGAGCCGTTGTTGCCCAAGGTGGAGCGTCGGGCTCGGCACCCAGGGCGCAAGCGGCATCTGGACCGGCTGGTGTTCCAGGGGATCAGTTCGTGCTGCACACCGGGATCGCCTGGGAACACCTTCCGCAGGAACTCGGCTTCGGGCTCCGGCATGACCTGCTGGCGCCGCCTGGCCGAATGGACCGAGGCGGGGTGTGGCCACTGCTGCACGAGGTCCTCCTCGCCGAGCTCCGCGGCGCGAACGCCCTGGACTTCTCCCGCGCGGCTGTCGACGGCTCCCACATCCGCGTGTTAAAGGAGGCCCCAAGACGGGACGAAGCCCTGTCGATCGGGGTAGGACGGGCAGCAAAGGACCACCTGATCACCGACGCGACCGGCATCCCACTCGCCGCTACTCTGACCGGCGGCAATCGCAACGACGTCACCCAGCTTGATCCCGCTGCTCCAGGCCGTACCACCAGTGCGGGGCAAGCGCGGCCGGCCCCGGCGCCGCGCGGCCCATGTGTCTATGCGTCGGTGCCGCCTGTGGGTGTCCACAGGCGGCAGCCATCAGCTCGCTGGCTGGTTCTCCGAGTGATCAGTGACGTCGGGTATCGTGCACAGGCCGTCGATGCAGGTGGCGGCTGCCGGCGCCGGTAGTTGGACGATGGGGCTCGATTCTTCCTCGGGTATTGTGCACACGCCGTCGATGCAGGTGGCGGCCGTGGGGACGGGTAGTTGGGTGAGCGGGCTGGGCTTTTCCTCGGTCATTGAGTGGTCTCCTGCTTCTTCTCGGCTAGCTGGCGCAGGATGTCGGCGAATGCCGCTGGATCCTGTGCTCCTGCGACTCCATAGGTGTTCTCGAACACGTAGAAGGGGACGCTCTGGATCCCGAGCTGTCGTGCCTTGGCTTCGTCGGCCCGTACATCGTCGGCATACCGGCCCTCCCTGAGTGCGCTGAGCGCCTTCTCGCGGTCGAGTCCTATCTCTGCAGCGAGCTCGGCGAGATCCTCGTCCCGGCCGACGTGTCGCCCCTCCTCGAAGTGAGCGGCGAGGATTCGTTCGACCATGTCGAGCTGGTGCCCCTCCGCCTTGGCCCACCGGATCAGCTGATGTCCCTTGAGCATGTTCGTGTGCCGGAGGATGTCGTAGTTGAAGTCCAGTCCAACAGCCTTTGCCGCGGCAACGATCCTGGAGAGCAGGGGCTGAACCTGATCGGCCGTGAATCCGCGGATCTCCAGGTAGTCCTGCTCGCTTCCCTCGAACTCCTCTGGCAGATCCGGCGCGAGTTCATACGCGTGGTACTCGATCTCCACCGGGATGCCGGTTACGGTCAGAGCCTTTTCAAACTTCCGCTTACCGATGTAGCACCAGGGGCAAGCGATGTCCGACCACACATCGACTCGGATCGGATCGATCCCAGCCGAGGGCGTGGATGTGGGTGTCGGTGTGGGGGCAGTGTTCTGGTCAGTGGTCATGGCCTCTTCTTTCTCGCAACCGGTGGGCCTTCACCGGTGCTCTAGGCGGTGATCACGAGCCCGAGCACTGGTGAAGGGACGGAGCGGGACGGTCATGTCCCGCTTTCTCTCACGTTCAGTTCGATACGTCGGGGCCCGTCAAGACTTGGCGCTGGGTCCGGGGAATGCGTGACTTCGTGCGAGGACCACGACGACGACTGTGAAGATGACGAGGACTGCGACGGCGATCATGAGCGACGCCGATCCAAGGCTGGCGAGGAGGATGCCGCCGATCAGCCCGCCGAGGCCGATTCCGCCGTTCCACATCGTGACCATCAGCGGCTGGGCGGCGTCGGCGTGTTCACGCGACGCTGACATCAGCGCGCCCTGGAACAGGGTCGCGGCCCCGCCGAACGCGAGCCCCCAGGCCGTCACTGCGACGTAGTCCACGACCACGTTCTCCGACCAGAGGGTCAGCGCGACCGCCGCCACGGCGAAGAACACAGTGCTCAGGATGACGAGGCGGCGGTGATGCCGGTCGACGAACAACCCGGTGAGCCAGATGCTCAGGATCGAGGCGACACCGAAGGCCAGCAGAATCCACTGCACCTGGTCCTCGAGCCCCACGCCCGCCAGCACGGGTGCGATGTATGTGTAGAGGATGGTGTGAGCGAGCACATACACGCCGGTGACGATCAGGATGGTGCGAAGGCCTCGGATACGAAGGAGGTGAGGAAGGGGCAGCCGCTCGGCGGCCTTCTGGCCGGGGACGTTCGGCAGCTTCCACATCGTCCAGGCGATGAGCAGCGCGGCGAGCACCGACATGAGGCCGAAGGTCAGCTGCCAGCCCACAATCTGACCGAGGAACGCTCCGACTGGAACACCCAGGGCGAGCGCGACGGGCGTGCCGGCGAAAGCGAAGGCCATGGCCCTGCCCTTCAGGGCGTCCGGGTGATGCGCTGCGCATAGCCACCCAGGATGCTCCACGTCACACCCGACGCTGCGCCGGCAACGAACCTCGCCACCATCGTGATCGTGTAGTTGACGGAGACCGCTGTCACGAGGTTGGCGACGAGGAATCCGATGAGCGCGACGACAAGAAGGTGTCGCCTGGGCCAGTTCGTGGTGGCGACGGCCACAGGGATCGCTGTGAGCAGCGTTGCAACGGCGTAGATGGTCACCGTCTGTCCGGCCATCGACTCGGAAACGCCGAGTGCATCGCTCATCTGGGGAAGCACCCCAGCGGGCAGAGCCTCAGTGAGCGTGGTGATGAAGCCTGCCATAAAGAGCGAGATGAGAGCTGCGATGGGGAGGCGGTCTTGTCCCGGCGCCCTCACTATCGGGTCCTGAACCTTGGTCATTTCTACTTCCCTCTCTGGCACGCCGAAGCCGCAGCTTGTCGGCTCACCACGTCTCAATGCACCGCTCTTGCGGGACGCAGACGATAGTGCAACCTTGACATCAGTGTGAAGGCAAACCACACCGCGAACGACACACACAGAGGTGCCCGCCAGGGGTCTCTGAGCCTGCGTTCTCCTGCTGTTCCCTAGCACTGCAACGGTGCTTAACGTGACGGGAGACCGGGTCCGTCGTTGTCCTGGGCATGGGTGGGGACCTTGCCGAGGTTCGGACATGGGCGGTGAACTGGATGTCCAGCATGGCCGTTTCGCTCGTCGTTTTAGCCGATCGGAGTCGCGGGAGTCGGCTCTGGCATACATGCGCGGGCTGATAGCCCCGCTGCAGCGGAAGAACGGCTGGACACTGGCGGAGGAAGCCAGCCACGCGGGCTCGGACCGGCTCCACCGGCTGCTGAACCAGATCGAGTGGGACGCCGACCTGGTCCTCGACGACATCCGGAGCTATGTGGTCGAGCATCTCGGAAACCGGGACGCGGTCCTGATCATCGACGACACCGGGTTCCTGAAGAAGGGCGACCGGTCGGCCAGTGTCCGGCGGCAGTACTCCGACACCGCCGGACGCACGGAGAACTGCCAGGTCGGCGTTTTCCTCGCCTACGCCACAGAGCCAGGTCGAACGCTGATCGACCGGCGTCTTTATCTGCCCGCCTCCTGGACGGACGACCGCGAACGATGCCGCAGCGTCGGCATCGAGGACACGGTCGGATTCGCCACGAAGATCGCCATCGCCAGGCAGGTGCTCCGAAAGGCCATCGCTGACCAGCTCCCGTTCCGGTGGGTGAGGGCAGACGCCGGCTACGGCTATAGCAAGAGCTGGCGGACCGAACTCGAGCAGGCCGACGTCTTCCACGTCATGGCCACCACCCGCCACGACACGGTCGTCCCCCGTTTGGTCCTCGACCACCCCGTTCGCGACCTCTTCACCGATCTGCCCCGCCAGAAATGGAAACGCCGTTCCTGCGGCAAGGGCCCCCACCGGCCTCCGAACCTACGACTGGGCCCGCGTCGAGGTCCGTGCCTGGCACCGCCCGGACCGGCGGCACTGGGTCCTCGCCCGCCGCAGTATCAGCAGGCCCGACGAGATCTCCTACTTCATCGCCTACTGCCCCACCGAGACCACGCTGGACGAGCTCATCCGGGTCGCGGGCAGCCACTGGGCGATCGGGGGAGCTTCCAGACCGCGAAGCAGTGCGGCCTGGACGACTACCAGGTCCGCCGCTACCCCGGCTGGCACCCCGCCACATCACTCTGGCCATGGCCGTCCACGCCTGCCTGACCGTTCTGCGGGCCCGAGCGCTTGACCTCGGGAAAGCAGAAACGGATTTTCCCAGCTCATAGCCCTGAGCCTCGCCGAGATACACCGTCTCATCCACCGGCTCACCCAACGCCGCTTCGCGCCCGTCGAACAGATCCTGCACTGGTCGATTTGGCGTCGACGACGCCTACACCAGGCCCGCACCTGCCACTACAAACGACGAGGCCACAGCCCATAAGGACTTTGCAGTACTAGGGTCCGTCTTCAAACGGATCTTGCCCAGAGCAGGAACGACGTGAGTGTGACCGCCGCTTCGTAGGAAGTGGCGGTCTTGTCGTATCTGGTGGCGATGCCGCGGAAGCCCTTGAGCCGGTTGAAGCAGCGTTCGATCACGTTGCGCCGCCGGTAGGTCTCCAGGTCGAAACCTGGCGGCCTGCCGCCGCAGCGGCCGCGTTTGTGTCGGTGCCGTCGCTGGTCGGCCTTCTCGGGGATGACGTGCGCAATGCCGCGTTGTCGCAGGTAGGCGCGGAAGCCGCGGGAGCTGTAAGCCTTGTCTGCGATGACCTGGTCGGGCCTGCAGCGTGGCCGGCCCGGGCCGGTCCGGGGAACGCGGATCCGTTCCAGCAGCGGGCGTGCGCAGACACTGTCGTGGCGTTGGCCGGGCGTCACCAGGATCGCGAGCGGGCGGCCCTTGCCGTCGCAGGCGAGGTGGATTTTGGTGGTCAGTCCGCCTCGGGATCGACCGAGGGCGTGATCGCCCGGTTCGTCCTGCCGGTGCCGCCCCCTTTTCGGCCCGTGGCGGCGGCGTGCTGGTGAGCGCGGACGATGGTGGAGTCGATCTGGACCAGCCAGTCGATGTCGCCGGCCGCGTCGGCGTGGGCCTGGATCTGCTGCAGGGCTTGAGTGAACACCCCGTCGAGGGCGTAGCGGCGGAAACGGGTGTAGACGGTCTTCCACGGCCCGTAGCGTTCCGGCAGGTCACGCCAGGAGATCCCGGTACGGATCTTGTAAACCATCCCGTTGATGACCTGACGGTCCTCCACGCGAGGCCGCCCTGTCGCGGCCCGGGGTATCAGCGGAGCGAGTAACTCCCACTCCTGGTCAGTGAGTTCATGACGACGTACCACGACACCATGATCTACCACCTGAATGATCTTTGAAGACGGACCCTAGCTCCGCAAGGAGCGGCGCGAAAAGCAGGCCGCGGTCAGATCGTGGACAGCTTCGGACAGGGCGTCCGAGGCCCAGATCAGATGGCCGGCTGGATCTGCGAGGACGTGCAGGTTCATGCCGTGGTGCTTCTTCTTCCCCAAGTAGTAGGGCTGGTCAGCAGCGATGTGGTCGATCGGTAGCACGGTGCCGTCGAGGATCACGTACGTCTTCTTCCGCACGGTCGTCATGGTCTGTTGCAGGGTGATAGTCACGCCGCGATCTTCCCACCCTCGGCACACAGACTGCCCAGTCCATTTAAACTGCTTATCCGCGCCTGACCCGGAGAACCTTTCCGGTCACAGCACTAGATCATGCTCCTCGAACGACGCGGAAAATCCGTCGGACATGACCCTGCAGGCCCCAATCCGTCACAGTCAGGATCTAAGCTTGGAGTATTTCCAGCTCAACTAATTATGACGGTTTCTGTGAGGTCCGGGTAGCGCTGTTTACCGACGGCGTGTTCGCGTGTGCGGTGCTTGTTCCTCATGCCGATGGGTCGGCCTGGGCGGGCGATACTGAATTCCGGTGCACTGGTCGGCTGGTGGGCTTTGCTGGGGAGGCGGCGAAATCTTCGGCGGAGTATGGGTGAGCCGTCCCTGGTAGTCAGGACGTTCCCAGGACCTGTGGAGGTCTTAAACGAAACCGCCCAGACCTGCCGTGGCACCAGTCGGCGAAGCAGCGGTGCATGGTCGACTTCGATATCCAAAGAACGCCGCAATTACCGGAAATATGTGCGGTCACGGAAAAAGGGTGGCCCCCCTGATGGCTCCTCGAAGCCACAGCATGTTGAGCATACTTGATCTGGCCACAAGCGCTAGAGATATTTCCATCCGCTCCACTTATCACCGTGACACTCTGCTTGCTATCTGAAGATTCGCAGCAATCGTCTCCGACCACATCAGGTAGCAACCTGTGGGCGAAAGTTCGTGTACTCCATGTACATAGACGTGCCGAATAACGGCACCGACGAAATGACGAGTAGTGATTCAGCGCGTTCAAATTCCCATCGACCTTCGCACTGCACGGCGGCCTTGACAGTATGGTCAGTGCCATTGAAATTTCTATCTGGCCATACTGCTTGACCTCGCACCGTTGAGCGCTACACTTGGCGAGAAAGGTTCACATCCGTGTGATTGCCGGTGACAGGGAGTGACGATGAGGATCAAGGAGCTTTCGGAGCGGGTCGGTGTATCCACCCGCCTTTTGCGCTACTACGAAGAGCAGGGTCTTATCACCCCGCGTCGTGAAGAGAATGGCTATCGCCGCTACGACGAAGCTTCTGTGGAGCGGGTTGAGCAGATTCGCGGCCTGCTCGGGGCTGGGCTTACCACGGAGATCATCAGGGAGGTTCTCCCATGCCTGGGTGCCGCAGCGTGCTCCCAATATGACGACCCTGAGTTCGTTCGCCGGATCGCAGCAGAACGAGACCGGTTGCAGGAACGCGTAACCATACTGACGCAGAACATCAATGCTCTAGACAACTATCTGAGCGCTGTGTCCCAAGGTGCACCATCCGCTGATGCCGCCTGACCGTGTAGGAGTCCCCGAGCGCTCGATTGAACGTTGCCAGATGTCGCCGACCTTGGCGAGCGCGTCAGCTGCTTGGTGGAGGGTGAGAGGACCAGATGATCTCGCTCTCCCACGGCCACTCGAAGGCGCCGTGGACTGCGACGCCGTTGAACCCGGCCTTCTCGGCTCTCTTCGCGCCTGCGATGAAGCTGTCACGGATGCGCTCCACCTCTGCTGTCGACAACGCGGAGATGCCGGGCAACGTGCGGCTGGAGGCGGGCGAGGGTACCCCTCCAAAGTAGGGATTCGCGCGATGCCCCGCGTGGTGAAGCTGGACCGCTGACAAGCCGCCGCCCTCGCGAATTGAGTTGGCCACCTCTGTCAGTCCTGGCAGGTGCTTGTCACTGAACCTCTTTCATCCTGAATAGTTGCAGGTCAGCAGTGTATGAACGGCTTGGACGATGGTGCCGATGCGGCGGGTAGAGCATCTGGCTCGCCGGAGCAGCCGCCAGGACTTCAACTGCGCGAAGGCGCGCTCTACCGGAGCCCTCAGTCGGGCGTGGTCGCGGTTGAACTGCAGGTAGTGCTCGGGTTGTTCGCTGTGGTGGTGGTACGGGGTGCGGAAGGTGGCGCCGGCGCCCTGGTAGGCGCGGTCCGCGAGGACGCGGATCTGCCGGGTCAGGCAGGCCTGGACGATGCTGTGGGCACGCGCGGCGGTCAGGTCATGGGTGCGGCCCGGCGTCGCGCGGGAGAACCACAGCGGGGTTCCGTCCGGCCGTGCGATGACCTGCACGTTCATGCCGTGCCTGCGATGCTTCATCGAGTAGTACGGCTCGTCCGCGCGGACGCGGTCGGTGGGGATCAGGGTGCCGTCAACGATGACGTGGTCGCCCTCACCGAGGCCGGTGAGGGCTTCATGGAGGCCGGGTGCCCAGGAGTCCAAAACGTCCAGGGCCTCGTCGACGTACCGCCAGGCGGTGGCCTGGGATATCCCGAAACCGGCTCCGAGCTGCGAGAACGTCTCGTTCTTGCGCAGGTGGACCAGCGTGAGCAGCGCCTGCTTGAAGCAGCCGAGCTTCCGCCAGCGGGTGTTGCGGACGCGGCGGTGTTCGTACAGCAGCCAGGCAACATGCTCGACGAGCTCGTGCGGGACGTCGAGCGTGGCAGGATACGGAACCAACAGGGCCCCTTCGGTCGCCGGTGTGCTGAGTGGAATCACCACGCCAACGACGAGGGGCCCTGCTTCGTCACTACGCCCTCTGACCAGCCTGTTTCACACTCCAGCGCAGGATGAAAGAGGTTCACTGAGCGTTTTCAGCGTTGACACTTCAGGGTGAGGATGGCTGCGGCGATGACGGTCATGGGGTTGGGGCTGTTGCGGGCTCTGCGGAAGATTCGCCAGGACTTCAGTCTCGCGATGCTTCGTTCGACCGGTGCTCGTGCCGCTGACAGTGCCGGTTGGTCGTCTGCTGGGTCGCGATGAGGTCCCGGCCGGGAAGCCGTCAAATGGGTGTGGTCACCCAGGGGTCGGCGCCGATGTAGGCGCGGTCGGCAAGAACGGGAACGCCCTGGCGCTCGCAGATCCGGATGATGCGGTGGGTGCGGGCTGCGGTCAGGTCATGGGTGTGGCCGGGCAGGGCGGGCGAGATCCACAGCAGATTGCCCGCGGGACCTGCGACGACCTGCACGTTCACGCCGTGACGGCGGTGCTTCTGCGAGAAGTCCGCCCGGCTGTCGCCGACGCAGTCGCACTCGGCAAGTGTTCCGTCGAGCAGGACGTCAAGATCGGTCTCTCGCAGCACCCGCAGGAGACCGGGTGTCCTTCCGGACAGGTGCTGGACGACGGCCCTGACGTAGGCGTGGGCAGTGCCGACGGATATGCCGAAGCCGGCGATCTCGGGCAAGACCGCCCCTGACGTGCCAGCAGCCAACTACACTCCCGATGCACGTTTCTTACGGTCGGCAGGAAGCCTCCCGTCCAGCACTACGAATGCCTTCGACGGTGCGGTCCGTACTGCTTCCGCCAGGCAGGAGCGTACGCGGCCAGGACTTCCACGGCCTCGACGATGTACCCATAGGCCATCGTGGTTCCGATGCGTGTACGGGTGACCTGGCGCAGGCGGGCGAGCGCGAGCAGGACCTGCCGCCAGCTTTCAGCTGATACTACCGGCTATCGATCGCCCCGGCGGTGTTCATGGAGACAGGCGGTAGGGAAGCGAAGATTCGAGCTGGACAGGTCCAATCCAGCTGGGTTGACAAACACGTGCGCCCGGCGGCGTTCATGGAGACAGGCGGTAGGGAAGCGAAGATTCGAGCTGGACAGCTCCTGTCCAGACGGGTTGACAGGATTCAAGTTCCCATCGCTGGAGCTGAGTTCCTCGACCGCGTTTTTGTGGGAGCAATCACGTGCCTCTGCCCAGTCGTTGGCGACGGTACGGGCCCAAAGACTTCGGCCATTGGCCTTCACCTGGGGTGGTGGCATTTCGCGCTGAACTCGGGCAATGTAGGCGCGCAGCGTTGGAGCTACTATGTTTCCTATCTTCGACATCTCTGGTACCCCAATGAGCTGGTCGGCGGCGAGCTCCGGTGCGGAGAGTCGTACTACGCACTGCGAGAGGGGCCGTGTGTCGGCGGCTCGTAGTGACGCCCACAGGGCCAGGTGATTGTTCCACGATTCCGGTGGCGCAGCCTTGAGGTCGAACTCGGAGACGCTCAACAGACGGACGCCGCTGAGCTGAGAGTTCTCGTCTAGTAGATCTGCGGCTGTGACGGTGGCTGCGTCCTCGACCGGCCTGTGGTAGAAGTTCTTACAAGCAGCGTCCCATGACTGGTCTGGTCGGTACCAGGTGGTGCCGTCCCACCAATATCCACCCTGTCGAAATAGAAGTTTGGGGCCTCTCCAGCTGCTGTGCCATATCACAGCGTCCTTGTCCCGAACCAGCAGAATCGTGCGGCCGTGCTCAGGGTGGTGACGTATGACCCATGCAAGGTCTTGGCGTATCGGGTCTGTTGTGCAGGCGATCCAAGCCCCTTCAGCTTCGGGCATTTGCTCCCAACGTCCCCTCGAACCACCTTCTTCTCGACGAGCGATGGCTTCCACGGCAGTGGGGTCATCGACCGGAATGTGACTGTCGTCGATGAAGGGCAGTCCGGGAACTGGGTGGTCTGTGTGCAGGCCGTTAGCAAGCGGCTGAACGCGATGCATCTGTGCTGTACCCCCTAAAAAATTGGAATGGGTTGACTCTCCAGCACTGTTACTAGACTAGCTTCCAACCTTAACATCAGTGAGAAGGCAAGACGCTGATACGAAGTTGTGATGAGGATCGAGCAGTGAGCGTTTTCAGAGTGGCCACTGATCGGGTGACGGTGCGGTGTGGGCTCGGGGTGCGCAACGGACAGGGCTCCGGTGCCGTTGAGGGGGGTGTTCGACGCCTCAACTCAGCAGCACAGGAGCCCTGTTGGTTCCATATCCTGCCGTACTCGAACTGCCTCACGCCCTGGTCGAGTGGGTAACCATGCTCATTGTCACCCGTGAAGGTGACCGCCGCTGCAAGCTCCCGCCGCACCGGCGGGCGCTGATCGCACTGGTGTACCTGCGTCGCCACGACACCCTGGCCCGGATCGCCGCCGCCTTCGGGATATCCGTCGGCACCGCCCATGCCTACGTCACCGCGGTTACCGGCCTGCTCGCCGAGCGGGCACCGGGCCTGCTGAAGACGCTGCGCGCACATGATGCGGAGTTCGTTCTCCTGGACGGCACGCTCGCCGAGTGCGACCGCGTCGGCGACGGCAGGGCCGACAACTCCTCGAAACACGAGCGGCACAGGGTGAACGTGCAGGTCGTCACAGATCCCAGCGGGGAGATCCTCTGGCTGTCGCCGGCACTCCCGGGCCGGACCCACGCTCTGACAGCCGCCCGCACCCACCGGATCCTTCGGATCTGCGAACGCCAGGGCATCCCCGTCCTCGCCGACATGGCCTATATCGGTGCCGGCGACTGGGTCACCACCGCCAAGCGCCGCCCGCCAGGCGGCGAACTCACACCCATCGAGCAGACCGCGAACCGGGCCCTGTCCGCGGCCCGTGCACCCGTCGAACGCGGTATGGCACGACTGAAGTCCTGGCAGATCTTCCGCAGATCCCGCATCAGCCCCAACCGCATGAGCGTCATCGCCAAAGCCGTCCTCACCCCGGAGAGGCAACGCTGAAAACGCTCACTGCTACGGCGGCAATCCCTCCGCCCAGCAGCAGGTCTACGACACCGGCAAGGACCAAGGCTCCGGCGGCATCCAGAAACGTCTCGTTCCAGAACCCGGATGGCACGCGTGTCGCCTACGTGGTGAACACCGGCGGTACCCAGCGCTTTTCCCTCACCGACAACGGCCGTTCCCTCGCCTACACCCTGCCCGCCGGAGCGGTCGCGACCTTCGTGTGGAATCTGTCCGGTGGCGGTGAACCGACGGGCCCGATCGACACCATCGCCTGGTATGGAGTGGCGAACACCAACAGCGGTGCCTGCCTGGACGCCACCGACTGGGGCACCATCAACGGCACCCTCCTCCAGCAGTGGTCGTGCGGTGACGGCGCGAACGAGAAGTGGCAGTTCCGCTCCACCGGCGACGGCTACTACAAGGTCGTCAACCAGCACAACAGCAAGTCCTGGGATGTGGACGGCGGTTCGGGCGCGACCGCGGACGGGTGCACCTGTGGGACTACGTCGGCGGCACCAACCAGCAGTGGCGTGCCGAGTCCCTCGACTCCGGGGAGTACCGCTTCGTGGCACGGCACAGCAGAAGTGCCTCGCGGTGGACGACTCCTCCACCGCCAACGGGGCTAAGCTCTCCCAGCAGAGCTGCTCCGGCTCGGCGTCCCAGTCCTTCCGACTGACCTCCTGATCCGCCGCCCGGCACACCGGGCTGTGTGCTGCCCTGGCGACGGGGTCCGGTCCACTTGCCGGCACCCGTCGCACTGTGGGAGCGAATGCCGGGCTGGAGGTGTAGTCCCCGATATGGGGTTCAGCTCACACGCTGAATCGCTGAACGAAGCTCGGCCATCCCCTCATGTGGTTGATGAAGAACTCGCTCATTCCTCCGTCGCGCAGGTACTGCGCCCTGACCGGCAGCTCTGGGCTTTCATACATTGGGTTCTTCTTTACTTGCAGGGGAAAGTCTCGCTGGAGAATTCCGGCACGACCGATCAGCACGAAGTCGCAACCTTCATCCAATAGCTGCCCTGCACGCTGGGCGCTCATGATTTTTCCTGCGGCTCCCAGCCGTACACCCTTCCGGGGAAGGCTCGTGAAGATACTGAGCATTGTCTGCCCGCTGAAGGTTCCCTCTCGCACGATCTGGGCTGAGTCCCACAGGGCCAGGTCGAGGTAGTCGATCAGTTCTCGGTCGAGAATCTCAGCGGTTATTTCACGCAGCTCCTCCAGACGCAGCCCGTATCGCTCGACTGACAAGCGCCAACCGATCTGAAAGTCCGGGCCGCATTTCCTGCGAATTCCTTCGATCACCTCGATCGTGAGGCGAGCCCGGTTCTCGGTATTACCACCGTACTTGTCGGTGCGATTGTTGAAGAGAGGGGACATGAATTCTGAGAGGATCCAGCCGAAAGCGCCGTGGAGCGCGACGCCGTCGAAGCCCGCCAGCTCTGCCCTTCTCGCTGCGGCGATGAAGCTGTCACGGATTCGCTCTACCTCGTCCGTTGTCAGCGCCATGACGCCCGGAAGCGTGAGGCTGGAAGCCGGAGCCGGCACTCCCCCCAATTCTGGACTGGCCCGATGCCCGGCGTGATGCAACTGCACCGCGGAAAGACCCCCTCCGGTGCGGATCACGTTGGCCATCTGTGTCAGCCCGGACAGATGTTCATCGGAGTGGATGCCCAACTGCCGCTCATATGCAATTCCGCTGGCCTCGACTGTAGCGGCACCGGTTTGTATCAAGGCGTAGCCGCTTTGCGCGAGCTGCTCCATCCAGTCCTGATCGAATTTCGACACGGAACCGTCACTCTCACTCTGTTGGTTCGTGAGCGGCGCCAGCATGAATCGGTTCCTCATCGCCGGACCGTGACGGAGAGTGAGGGGTTCGAACAATTCAGTAACGGACATGCGGATCTCCTACAGGTCAAAACTGGGGGCCGTTGCTCACCTCGAGCTCCGCGGACGCGGTGGCCACACCATCCTCCAACCTTGACATATATGAGAAGGCAAATTGTCGTCAAGGAGTTGCGGTGCGGATCAATTAGTAGCTGTCGAGCGGAACCATGAAGAGCAGGGCTTCCTGCGACCGAGGCGCGAGGAGGGCGAGTGCTGGAACTGCGAGGAATCCCAGGTCGCGAGGATTGCGCGATTCGCAGCTTGCTGGATGCAGCCTGACGACTGAGATCATCAGGGCCATGCTGCCCTGCTTGGCCGAGGCGGCGAGCCCTCAGTGCCCTGGCACCGACTTCTTGAGCGGAGTCCAGCAAGGGCATTCGATTCAAGGGCTTGGCAGTTGGGCTGGTGGGCGGCAGGGTTATTCGGTATCGGATGATCTTGTGCCTGATGATCTGTAAGAACGTGTCGCCCCGCCACTCCCTCCTCGCTTGCCCTTGCGGCGGTATCCGGGCCGGCTGGCGACGGATGACCGTGCGGCTCTGCACGAGATTCTCCTCACTGAGCTTCTTCAGCGTTGCAGCTCCAGTGTGAGGACGGCCTTGGCGATTGACGTCATGCGGTTGGGGCTGCATCGGGACCTGCGGAAGATCCGCCAGGACTTCAGGCGGGCGACGCCGCGTTCGACGGGTGCGCGTGCTGCGGCCAGGGCACGGTTGCGGGTCTTGTCGGTGGGGGTCAGTTCCTGCAGGGGCTTGCGCTTGATGCCCGTGGTCAGCCACGGTCCTGCGCCTTGGTAGGCGAGATCGGCCACGATCGGAACGCCCTGGCGCTCGCAGATCCGGATGATTCGGTGGGTGCGGGCGGCGGTCAGGTCATGGGTGCGGCCGGGCAGGGCGGGCGAGAGCCACAGCAGCCGGCCGCCGGGATCGGTGACAACCTGCACGTTCACGCCGTGGCGCCGGTGCTTGTGGGAGGAGTCGGCCCGGCCGTCGCCGACCCGGTCGCATTCGGCGAGAGTGCCGTCGAGCAGGACGAAGTCGGGTTCGTGGTCGCGCAGTGTCTTGAGCAGGCCAGGTGCACGTGCGGCGAGCAGGCCGATGACCGCGCTGGTGTAGGCATGGGCGGTGGACTCGCTGATCCCGAACCCGGCGGCGATCTTCGCCAGAGTGGTGTGTTCACGCAGGTACACCAGTGCCACCATCGCGCGCTGTGGCGGGCGGAGCTTGCAGCGCCGGTCGCCCTCACGGGTGACGATCAGCATGGTGACCCACTCCACGAGTGCATGCGGCAGGTCGAGTGCGGCAGGATGCATGACCAACGAGGCCCCCGAGCAACGTGATTAAGACGTCAGACATCTCGATCAACAGCCCTGGGGGCCTCGCTCGTTGCGGCTCGCAGGCAGTCACCTGATCGGTGGCCATCTCGAAGAAGCTCACTGAACTCCGCACGGTGGGACCGCTGGAGATGGACGACGCCGCGATCGACGGCTCGCATGCCCGGGGTCTGAAAAGGCGATCACACCGGTCCTGCGCCAGTCGACCGCGCCCGCCAGCACCATGTGATCACCGACCGCCACGGGACACCGCTTGCAGTGTTGTTGACCAGCGGGAACGCATCCGTGCCTGGTGGACAGGCGGCCCGTCACCGACCGCTGCGCCGTTCGCGAACCGCGGCTACGACTATGACAAGTACCGCCTGCTCCTCCGTGCTCGCGGCATCACACCGATGATCCCCCGCAAGGGCGTACCCCACCGACCCGCTCTCCATCAGTATCGATTCCGTCACTTACTGCTACCGTTTGCTAGGGCGCCCAGGTAGTCGTCTAGGGCCTGCAGGTTCTTCGACAGCCAGTCACGACGCTCGACCATACGGCTGCGCTCTTGTCTAACTCGGGCCAAGAAGTCCGGGGCGGGGTACTTAGAGCTCGCCGCTTCGGCCAAGCAAGGCAGCACTGCTCTGATGATCTCGGTTGTCAGGCCTGCATCCAGCAGGCTGCGAATCTGTTGCACCCTCGCAACGTGGGACTCGCCGTAGTCGCGATACCCGTTCTCCTGTCGCCCTGGACTAAGGAGGCCTTGCTCCTCGTAGTAGCGCAGCAGCCGAGCGGACACGCCAGTCCGATCGGACACCTCCTTGATCCTCATCACATCTCCTTTGAAGCGATTGCATTCACACTAATGTCAAGGTTAGAGCCTAAGGGTTGTCCCGTAAAGATCTTGGAGTCGCCTCGGGCAAGCGGGTCAGCCACTCTGCTGCCCAGGACCTATCCGGCGGCGGCGAGGTTGTGCATGCGGGCGATGCCGAGCATGGCGTGGTGGACACCGTCGCCTTTGAGACGGCAGTCGCGGAGGATCTTCCATGTCTTCATGCGCGCGAAGACGTGCTCGACCCGGGCCCGGACCTGCTTGTGGGACTTGTTGTGATCTTCCTTCCAGTCCGGGAGGTTGCTCTGGCCTCGCTGTCGACGGTGCGGGATGACGAGGCCGGTGCCCAGATAGCCGCCATCGGCAATCGTGGTGGTCCTGCCGACGGCGGCCTTGGCGCCGGATTCTTCCCATGCTTTGCAGTCGTTGCGGTTCCCGGCGAGAGGTCGGCCGACCACGACGATCAGGCGGGTGTCGGCGTCGATGACGACCTGGTGGTTGGTGGAGTGCCGGTAGTTCTTGGACTGCTCGGCGATGGTGTGGCCTCGGGTAGGTACCAGGGTGCCGTCCACGATGAGCACGGTGTCTTTAGCGAACCGCTTGCGGGGCTGGAGTGCTAGCACGGGGCCGAAGTGGTTGATGACTCGGCCGGCCGTGGACTTCGAGACGCCGAACAGCGGAGCGAGCTGTCGCAACGTCAGGTTCGTCCGCCAGTAGGCCGTGACCAGCACTCGGTCCTCCAGCGGCAGACTCCATGGCCGGCCTCGGTGGACCACATCTGCTCCATCGCGCCGGAGCGCGGTCAGCAGTTTGCCGAAGCAGCGCGGGCTCAGCCCCGCGAACGGGGTTATCCAGGACGGCTCCGATGCCGTGATCACACTCGCCACATCGTGATCATCACTCAGGCCAGCCTCATGCCGAGGCATTCCCACAGCTACGCTGATCGGGGCAGTCCGCAGTGAGCAAAACCGGGGGAAACCGTGAACCGACCTCTGCTGTTCCTCGACGTGGACGGGCCACTCAACCACTATGCAGCCCAGCCGGAGAGGCCCGACGGCTACACCACACTCCAAGTCCCCCGGAATGACGCCCATCAGGACGACAGGGGCCTATCATCCCGACGACGCCCCCTGCGGGTCTGGCTCAACCCAGAGCACGGACGAATCCTGCTCCGGCTAGGCTTCGAGCTGTGCTGGGCCACCACGTGGATGGACGACGCCAACCGGTGGATCGCACCGGTCCTCGGCCTGCCGGAACTTCCCTTCGTGGACTTCGGCGACGTCCTGCTCCGAGAACGCCCTGATGGAGTCCACTGGAAGACCGGACCGCTAGTGGACTACGCAGGCGGCCGTCCTTTCGCCTGGGTGGACGACGAGCAGAGCTAGGCACTGTCCGGCGGATCATGTGACCTTCTGACCGGTCGCTCGTTGGTTCGGTCATGGGTTGGGGGGATCTGACGAATCGCGAGTGGTCGTTACTGGAGCCGCATCTGCCACCTCCGGGTGGCCGGGGCGGCCGGTGGAACGACCACCGCACCGTGCTCAACGGGATCCTGTTCCGGGTCCGGACCGGTATTCCCTGGCGTGACCTGCCGGAACGCTACGGGTCCTGGAAGACCGTCTACGAGCGGCATCGCCGCTGGTCGGCGGACGGTACCTGGGACCGGCTCCTGCACGCGGTCCAGGCTGACGCCGATCTGGCCGGCCGGATCGACTGGTCGATGGTCGGCATCGACTCGACGTCCTGCCGGGCCCACCAGCACGCGGCCGGCGCCCGCAAGACCCGGCCGCGGGTCCCGAAAAAAAGGACAACGCCCCGGCACCACCGCCCCGACGAGGGACTCGGACAGTCCCGGGGCGGCCTGACCTGCAAGATCCACCTCGCCGGCGAAGGCGGCTGCCGTCCCCTGGCCCTCCTGCTCACGCCGGGCCAGTGGGGCGACGCCCCGCAGCTGATCGAGGTCCTGGACCGGATCCGGGTGCCCCGCCCACTGGGCGGCCGCCCTTGAACCAGGCCGGACCACGTGAGCGGCGACAAGGCCTACAGCTCCCGCCGCAACCGCCGCTACCTGCGAAGACGCCACATACGGCACACGATCCCGGAACCGAGGGATCAGCGGGCCAACCGCCGGCGCAGAGGCAGCGCGGGCGGCCGGCCCACAGGCTTCGACCGCGAGTGCTACCGGCGCCGCAACGAGGTCGAGCGGACCATCAACCGGCTCAAGAACTCCCGCGCAGTCGCGACCCGTTACGACAAGAGGGCTTACGTCTTCCACGGCACCGTCACCGCCGCAGCGATCCGGCTCTGGCTCCGCCAGTGATCCGCCGGACAGACCCTAGTGACCTGAGTCGGAGATTCGTCGGCAGTAGGCGGCGACTTTGTCGAGGATTTCGTCGGCGGTCTTCGTCCAGACGAACGGTCTGGGGTGTTCGTTCCAGTCGGCGAGCCAGGACCTGATGTCGCGTTCGAGGGCCTGGACGGAGCGGTGGACGCCGCGCTTGAGCTTCTTCTGTGTGAGCTCGGCGAACCACCGCTCCACCAGGTTCAGCCAGGACGAACTCGTCGGTGTGAAGTGCAGGTGGAAGCGTGGGTGCGCAAGCAGCCACTGCTTGATGGCAGGCGTCTTGTGGGTGACGTAGTTGTCCAGGATCAGGTGCACGTCGAGGTCGGCGGGGACTTCCTTGTCGAGCTTGGTCAGGAACTTCTTGAACTCGACGCCCGGTGGCGTCGGTGGAGGGAGCCGATCACCTTGCCGGTGGCGACTTCCAGTGCGGCGAACAGGGTGGTGGTGCCGGCCCGGACGTAGTCGTGGCTGCGGCGCTCGGGAACCCCGGGCATCATGGGCAGCACCGGCTGGGACCGGTCCAGGGCCTGGATCTGCGACTTCTCGTCCACACACAGAACCAGGGCCTTCTCCGGCGGATCCAGGTAGAGACCGACGACGTCACGGACCTTGTCGATGAACAAAGGGTCCGTGGACAGCTTGAAGGTCTGCGAGCGGTGCGGGGCCAGGGCGAACGCCCGCCAGATCCGCGAGATCGCGGACTGCGACATGCCCGTGGCCGCTGCCATCGACCTGGTCGACCAGTGGGTGGCGTTCTTCGGCTTCTCCTCCAGCGTCTTGACGATGACGCGCTCGACGTCCGCGTCAGTGATCTTCCGTGGGACACCGGGCCGCGGCTCGTCGGACAGGCCGTCCAGGCCGCGTTCGATGAAACGCCGCCGCCAGGTGCGGACCGTGTCCGGAGAGGCACCCAACCGGCGCGACACCTCCATGATCGAGTGCCCGTCTGCGCACTCCAGCACGATCCGCGACCGCTGAGCCAGAGCCTGAGCCGTCGAGCGGCGACGCACCCAACCCTCCAGCACAGCCCGCTGGGCATCGGTCACAGACAACGGCGGAATCTTCGGACCCGGACGACTCATACCGAACCAACGACGAATCTCCGACTCAGGTCACTAGCTGGATCAGACCTACGTGACCGTCCACCACCACGGGCCCGGGCTCCTCCACCACGTCAACCCGCGGATCGGCCTCCGGGAGAACGGCTTCCACACGCTCGCCGACTTCGCCCGGTCCCAGGACACCTCACGAACCATCGGCTGAGCATCTCGCCAGCTCTGCAGGCCGCTCCGCACTCGGAGCCAAGATCTTTGTGGGACAGCCCTTAGCCGAGCCACCGCGTTTGTGGCTACGTAGTGAGTCTCACCGGGCCCGGGCCGAGGGGGTCGGGCGATGGCGTTCACAATGACCGGCACTCCCGCGGTCCTGTTGCGGAGTGACATCGGCATGTTGTTCGGTAGGGCGATCTTAACGAGGTCGGACTCCAGGATCAGATTCAGCGAATCCTTCACTTCGGCATCGTCTCTCATCAGCACCCTGGCTCGCGGGCGAACTCATCGACCGCCACGACCACAAACTGGCACCGTGCTCTTCATCGGAGCCGCGGCAACATCGCTGCCTCGCTTCGATTGTCCCTGCCGCACGTGGAAGCCGTCGCTGACCTGCACCGCGACGGGGCGCCGTCGGCGATGCCCTGCCGACAGGCAGCGAGCCGTCCCGGCGAACCGTCACAGAACAACCATCACACCGACAGCTCGATCAGCATCGGTCGGCCACCCACAGCGACATCGGCCAGCGCGGCCGTAGCGGTAGTGCACCCGCGCGGAACCGCGATCGCGTCCGGACACGCCACCATCAACTCGCGAGTGCGGGCCGCGATGCGGACTACGCCACCCACCACCCATACTCGTCTCCCCACACCGCATCGAGATGCGGAGACATGATTCATATGGGGCCATCACACTCGCCGACAGTGCCGCAAGGTGGCACACCCAACACTACGAAACGTGCCACGGCCACTCACACCAGTACGGGGTCCCTTGCTGCAGTCAGCATTGATGAGGACAGTAGGCAAACACGCCGACGTGGCCCCTGTCGTCGATGATCACCTATAGACCATGGAAATCGGCCTTGGAGGCCTGGCCGAGGTGGACCAGGCCAGCGAGGGGACGCTGGTGGGGCGGGAGCTTGCAGCGGCGGTCACCCTCACGGGTGCCGATGAGCATGGATACCCACTCGACCAGGGCGTGCGGCAGGTCGAGAGCGGCAGGATATGGAACCAACGAGGCTCCTGCGCTGATGACTTGGGACGTCGAACACCTCTCTCAACGGCCCAGGAGACTCGTGCGTTGCGGAACGCCAGCCCGTCACCCAATCAGTGGCCACTCTGAATGAGCTCAGTGTCGCGGAGCGGTGCGGAAGCGGGACCCTCGAGTAGGCGGTGCCGCTTGGCCTCGAGGGCGCCTCGTCGTGGACAGGACGCGGCGTGCGCCGACGAGCGGGTCGGACCGTACGGCCTTACGGTGGAGTAGTCGACCCATGGGAGGGTGAGTATTCGCTTGCGGTGAGGCCTGCGAGGCAATTCGGCCTGAGCCAACTAGCGAGATCGAATGGGCGCACGAATTGCCCCCAACTGGCCAAATGGCGATTGAGACTAGGTTTTCAGAGCGAGGCCACCTATGTCTCGCTCGATTTCTGACCCGGTTTCTTCGCGGAGAGGGTGGATGTATGTCCACGCGCTTCCATACAACCAAGATCAACGGACTCGATATCTTCTACCGGGAAGCAGGCCCCACTGACGGGCCGGCGGTTCTGCTACTGCACGGATTCCCGACATCGTCCTGGCAGTACCGCAATCTGATCCCCGCACTGGCCGGCAGGTATAGGGTCATTGCGCCGGATTACCCCGGCTTCGGACATTCGGCCGTTCCTGACAGGTCCGAGTTCGACTATACTTTTGCCAACTACGCGGACCTCATGAAGGGCCTCGTCGACCAACTCGGGATTGATCGCTACGCGGTCTACGTGTTCGACTACGGAGCACCCGTCGGCTTCCGCCTTGCCCTCCAGGCACCGGAGAAGGTCAGCGCGCTGATCGTGCAAAATGGCAACGCCTACGAAGAGGGCTTGCGCGAGTTCTGGGATCCGATCAAGAAGTACTGGGGCGAGGACACCGAGGAGAACCGCAGGGCGCTTACACCTGTTTTCGCCGACGAGGCGATCAAGTCGCAGTACACAACCGGCGTGCGGGACCTGGCTCGCCTGGACCCGGACAGCTGGCTTCACGACAGCACTCAGCTTGACCGCCAGGGAAACTGGGACATCCAGCTCGACCTGTTCCATGACTACGGCACCAATGTCACCCTCTACCCACAGTTCCAGGAGTACTTCCGGAACTACCAGCCCCCGACCCTGATCGTCTGGGGCCGGCATGACTTCATCTTCCCGCCGGACGGTGCATACCCCTACCTCGAAGACCTGCCCAAGGCAGACTTCCATCTGCTCGACACCGGCCACTTCCTACTGGAAGACAAGTTCGACGTCGCTGTTCCGATCATGCGCGACTTCCTCGACCGCAGTATTTAGTATCCTGGCTCCATCGGAGCTGCTCATCGAGCCGGTGTTCGCCGTGTGGTGAGCCCGTTGGACCGGGCCCGGTTTGGCTGCTCGTGCGCCATGACCTGCATGAGATCATGATGCAACTGATCATGCATCCACCGGATGCTGAACCGGATCGAGTGGGACGCCGACGAGGTCCTGGACGACGTGCGCGACTACGTCGTGGAACACCTCGGAGATCCGGATGCCGTCCTGATCGTCGATGACACCGGGTTCCTGAAGAAGGGCGTCCGCTCGGCCAGCGTTCAGCGGCCGTGTTCCGGCACCGCCCGACGCACCGAGAACTCCCAGATCGGCGTGTTCCTCGCCTACGCCACGAGCCGCGGACGCACCCTGATCGACCGCCGCTTGTATCTGCCTACGTCCTGGACGGATGACCGGGAGCGCTGCCGTCGGGCGGGCATCGACGACACGGTCGGCTTCGCCACGAAGGTGGCCATGGCCAAAGCGATGGTCCGCCGGGCCGTCGCCGAGAAGATCCCGTTCGGCTGGGTGACGGCGGATGCCGCCTACGGCTTCTCCAAGGGCTGGCGCTACGAACTCGAGCAGGCGGACGTCTTCCATGTGATGGCCACCACCCGGCACGACACCGTCGTCACCCGATGGGCACTCGATCACCCCGTGCACGACCTGTTTCCCGGTTTGCCGAGGCAGAAGTGGAAACGCCGTTCCTGCGGTGAAGGGGCCCACGGTCGGCGGATCTACGACTGGGCCCGCGTCGAGGTGCGGCCCTGGCACCGCGAGGACCGCCGGCACTGCGTGCTGGCCCGCCGCCGCAGCGTGAGCAGGCCCGAGGAGATCTCCTACTGCATCGCCTACTGCCCTGCCGGCACCACGCTGGACGAGCTGATCCGCATCGCGGGCAGCCGCTGGGCGGTCGAGGAATGCTTCCAGACCGCCAAGCAGGAATGCGGCCTGGACGACTACCAGGTCCGCCGCTATCCCGGCTGGCACCGCCACATGACCCTGGCCATGGCCGCCCACGCCTGCCTGACCGTCCTGCGGGCCCGACAGCTGGACGCGGACCAAGCAGAAACGGATCCTCCCAGCTCATCCACCTCAGCCTCGCAGAGATCAGACGCCTGATCACCCGCCTCGCCGACCGCCGGCCCACCCCGGTCGATCACATCCTGCACTGGTCGACCTGGCGACGACGATGCCAGCACCAAGCCCGCGTCAGTCACTACAAGCAACGCGGACACAGTCCCTGAACTGGTCAGCCGCGCAGATGGCTGCGAGGAAAGCGGATGGGCGTGCGGATCGCCCGCAAGGAAATCGAGTCCAGCGAACGATTAGGGCGCCGCAGGTGGGTCGTCGAGCGGACAATGTCCTGGCTGTCCGCCTACCGCCCCCTCAGCCCCCGCCACGAACGCGATCCCCGCAACTACCTGGCATTCCTCGGCCTTGCCGCCGCCCTCTGCTGCTACAAACGGCTCGCCCGCCTGATCACGTATGACACGGTCTGAAGCCCGTCCCTCTTCGTTCGTGGATCAAGGCGGCACGGGACCGACTCGTGGCATGTCTGCGTATTGACGCGAAAACCCCGAGCTCTTCGACTACCGACTGCTCCCTATGTCCCAGGACGCGCCGTCCATAACCCCGTTTGACGGTGTAAGAAGTCCTCAAGCGCGCGATTGAACATTGCCGGATCCTCCAGGTAGGGAAGATGTCCGCTCTCCGGGAGGCGGGTGATCGTCGCACCCCCGGCCAGCGCAATCAGATGCTCGGTGGAGGATGAGGGGACCAGCTGATCTCGCTCTCCCACGATCAGCTGAACAGGAATGACCAGTCCGCGGAACTCCTCCGCCTGATCGGCCTCGTCAACCTGGTGAAAGACGGTATTCACATGCTCGGGATCTATGCGATCTGCCGATGCCAGAAAGCCACGCACTATGCCTGCGTGTGCAGAAACCCCCATGCCTTCGAGTAGAAGCTGGGCCCATTCACGAGCGCCGCCCGGACGCAGGAGCAGATCATAGAGCTCGACGCGTCGTTCGTGCTCGCGCGGCGGAAGCTCCAGGTACCCGTTCACGACCGTCAGACGCCTGACACGGCGTGGCGATCGTGCCGCGAGCGTGATCCCTACTCTGGCACCCATCGCCAACCCCACGACCGACACTTCCTTCACTCGAAGGTGATCGAGTACTGCTTGGACGGCATCCGCGTACAGCCTGAACGGGACTTTCGTGCCCGTGGATCGCCCGTGGCCAGGGAGGTCCAGGGTGATCACCCGGTGATGCTCTGCAAAGGCTCGGCGCTGGTGCAGCCAATTGTTCGCGTTGCCGCCCAGACCGTGGAGGAACAGGATCGCGTCGTCCGTGGCGCCTTCGTCGGTGTAGCGCAAGGTCTCCCCGAGCCAGTTCAGTTCCATCGCCGCGCTCCTTTCCCTCTGCGTACGATCAGTCCGCTGCTCAGCGGCTACCGGGCCGGACGAAGTCGCCCCAGCCCCGAAGATGCCTGATGAAACGCTCGCTCAGTCCACCTCTCCGCAGGAAGTCTGCGGGGACGGGGAGGGCCGGACTTTCGTGCTCGAAGTCCGACTCCACGAGTACAGGGCAGTTCCGCTCCAGGATGCCTGCCCGCCCGATCAGCACGAAGTCGCACCCTTCGTCCAGCAGCCGACCGGCGCGCTCGGCACTCCTGATGCGGCCTGCTGCGCCCAGGCGCACGCCCTTCCGTGGCAGATCGGCGAAGACACTCAGCATCGTCCGGCCTCGGAACGCACCGTCCTGAACGACCTGGTTGTAGTCCCACAGGGCGAGATCCAGGTAGTCGACCAACTCTCGGTCGAGGATTTCCGCGGTCATCTCCCGAAGCTCCTCGATACGCAGGCCGTACCGCTCGATCGACAGGCGCCATCCGATCTGGAAATTGGGTCCGCACTCCCGACGGATGCCCTCGATCACCTCGATGGTAAAGCGTGCCCGATTCTCTAGGCTGCCACCGTACTTGTCCGTCCGGTCGTTGAGCATGGGAGACATGAACTCCGACAGGATCCACCCGAAGGCGCCGTGGACCGCGACGCCGTCGAACCCGGCCTTCTCGGCTCTCTTCGCGCCTGCGATGAAGCTGTCACGGATGCGCTCCACCTCTGCTGTCGACAACGCGGAGATGCCGGGCAACGTGCGGCTGGAGGCGGGCGAGGGTACCCCTCCAAAGTAGGGATTCGCGCGATGCCCCGCGTGGTGAAGCTGGACCGCTGACAAGCCGCCGCCCTCGCGAATTGAGTTGGCCACCTCTGTCAGTCCTGGCAGGTGCTTGTCACTGAAGATGCCCGGCTGTCGAGCACACGCAATTCCGCTGGCCTCGACGATCGTCGCACCTGTCTGGACCAGCCCGTAGCCACCCTGGCCAAGCTGTCGCATCCACTCCTTGTCGAAATCGGAGAGGAAGCCATCCGGCTCGCTCTGCTGACTTGTGAGCGGCGCCATCATGAACCGGTTTCGCATCGCAGGGCCATGCAGAAGCGGGAGTGGCTCGAAGAGGTCTGCAACGGTCATGGAAGATCTCCAGTTCGTTAGTGGTCAGCCGGCGGATGGGTGCCGCCGGCTCCTCATGTGGCGAGGCAGTGACGCTTAGCCCACTCTTACACCTTCACATCAGTGTGAAGGCAAGTCCAAGGTGATTTAACTTTCAAGTGTAGTCACCTTCCCGTAGTGGACCCCTCTCCGGCGTGGCACCGGGCGGGAGGACGCAACCGCGCCGCTGGGGCCGACCAGCTCTGGGGCAGGGGTGCGCAACACCAGCCCGTTCTGCATGCCCGGGATGGCTAGGGTCCGTCTTCAAAGATCATTCAGGTGGTAGATCATGGTGTCGTGGTACGTCGTCATGAACTCACTGACCAGGAGTGGGAGTTACTCGCTCCGCTGATACCCCGGGCCGCGACAGGGCGGCCTCGCGTGGAGGACCGTCAGGTCATCAACGGGATGGTTTACAAGATCCGTACCGGGATCTCCTGGCGTGACCTGCCGGAACGCTACGGGCCGTGGAAGACCGTCTACACCCGTTTCCGCCGCTACGCCCTCGGGTGTTCACTCAAGCCCTGCAGCAGATCCAGGCCCACGCCGACGCGGCCGGCGACATCGACTGGCTGGTCCAGATCGACTCCACCATCGTCCGCGCTCACCAGCACGCCGCCGCCACGGGCCGAAAAGGGGCGGCACCGGCAGGACGAACCGGGCGATCACGCCCTCGGTCGATCCCGAGGCGGACTGACCACCAAAATCCACCTCGCCTGCGACGGCAAGGGCCGCCCGCTCGCGATCCTGGTGACGCCCGGCCAACGCCACGACAGTGTCTGCGCACGCCCGCTGCTGGAACGGATCCGCGTTCCCCGGACCGGCCCGGGCCGGCCACGCTGCAGGCCCGACCAGGTCATCGCAGACAAGGCTTACAGCTCCCGCGGCTTCCGCGCCTACCTGCGACAACGCGGCATTGCGCACGTCATCCCCGAGAAGGCCGACCAGCGACGGCACCGACACAAACGCGGCCGCTGCGGCGGCAGGCCGCCAGGTTTCGACCGGGAGACCTACCGGCGGCGCAACGTGATCGAACGCTGCTTCAACCGGCTCAAGGGCTTCCGCGGCATCGCCACCAGATACGACAAGACCGCCACTTCCTACGAAGCGGCGGTCACACTCACGTCGTTCCTGCTCTGGGCAAGATCCGTTTGAAGACGGACCCGTACTGCAAAGTCCTTATGGGCTGTGGCCTCGTCGTTTGTAGTGGCTGGTGCGGGCCTGGTGTTGTCGTCGTCGGCGCCAGGTCGACCAGTGCAGGATGTGCTCGACGGGTGTGGGCCGGCGGTTGGTGAGACGGGTGATCAGCCGTCGTATCTCGGCGAGGCTGAGGTGGATGAGCTGGGAGGATCCGTTTCTGCTTTCCCGGCATCCAGCTCGCGGGCTCGCAGGACGATCAGACATGCGTGGGCGGCCATTGCCAGGGTCATGTGGCGGTGCCAGCCGGGATAGCGGCGGACTTGGTAGTCGTCCAGTCCGCATTCCTGCTTGGCGCTCTGGAAGCACTCTTCGATGGCCCACCGGCTGCCCGCGATGCGGATCAGGTCATCCAGTGTGGTTCCGGCGGGGCAGTAGGCGATGTAGTAGGAGATCTCCTGCGGGCGGGCGACGCTGCGGCGGGCGATCACCCAGTGGCGGCGGTCGCGCCGGTGCCAGGACCGCACCTCGACACATCTGACCAGCTCAGACCGCTAATGGAAAGCCTCACTCGCGTTGACATGCGAACCCTGGCCTCTTCATACTGGTCTGACCATCAGATGAGCTGATATGTTAACAAGGAGCGTCATGCTCGAACAGACCCCTGCCAAGAGCCCCGTCGATTTCTGGTTTGACCCGCTGTGTGCCTGGGCGTGGATGACCTCGCGGTGGATCCTGGAGGTGGAGAAGGTCAGGGACATCGAAGTCCGATGGCACGTCATGAGCCTGGCGGTGTTGAACGAGTCGAAGATGGACCAGGCGCCCGCCACGCTTCGCGAGCTGGAGAGTTCGATGTGGCATCCGGTGCGTGTGGTGACAGCAGCTTGGCAGAAGCATGGTTCAGAGATCCTCGGACCGCTCTACACCGCGCTAGGCACTCGCATCCACAACGAAGGAATGGGCCTGACGACGGAGGCGATCATTGGGGCCCTTAACGAGGTCGGCCTGCCCGCCGACCTCATCGACTACGCCGACCAGGAGAACTTCGAGTTCGAAGCTGAACTGCGCGCCTCCCACGGGGAGGGCATCGAGAAGGTCGGCCAGGAGGTAGGCACCCCTGTCATCGCCGTTTCAGGACTAGACGGCGAGCAGATCGCCTTCTTCGGTCCGGTCGTCACCCCCGCGCCTAAGGGGGAGGAAGCCGCCAAGCTCTGGGACGGCACGCTTCTAGTCGCCTCGGTCCCCGGTTTCTACGAGTTGAAGCGCACCCGGACTAAGGGCCCGGACTTCAGCAACCTGTAAGGAGACAGAAGTCGGTCGACTGGCCAGATAGTCGGCCGATTGCGTGGCGGGCTGACCGCTGTGCGCCGCCATGCGTAGGGAAATAGAACAGCCCCCGTAGTACAGACAGCCCAGCACCTCGAATCGCCGTGCTGCCCCCACCGGCAGCCGATCGCCATCGTCTGGGCCGCCTCAGCATGAGCCGGGAAGCAGCTCGTGACCTCATCCAAGACCTGTCTTGACGTCACGATCAAAAAGCAATGGCCACGCCGGGGGCGAGGGCTTCATGGCCCTTTCGTGCAGGTGGGTGGACTAGCGTTCTTAGTCCTGGATCATGAGGGCACGCCGTCACTGCAGGGGCTACGAACGGCTCCCGAGATCAGCGGATCGTCGATTACCTGGGTCGCCGTCACGTTGACGACACGGCGCCTCACCCGCCGCACGGCCTGTGCAGCCGAACGCGTTGACGTCGCCCCGTAACCTCACCCAGGGCGCATGAGCAGGCCAGACTGCCAACGCTGTGGCAGGACTAGGGTCCGTCTTCAAACGGATCTTGCCCAGAGCAGGAACGACGCGAGTGTGACCGCCGCTTCGTAGGAAGTGGCGGTCTTGTCGTATCTGGTGGCGATGCCGCGGAAGCCCTTGAGCCGGTTGAAGCAGCGTTCGATACCACTCCCAGTGCAACGGGCAGGACGCAGCGTCGGTGACGGCGTGGACGCTGACCGCGACCTGGCAGTTCGCCCGTGTGCCAACGGCTCCGCAGTACTGGCGTGCAACGCCGACCGACGCTCTGCCGCGCTTGGGGAACGACACATCGTCGATCACCCACACCTCGGGCGTGATCACCTCGGTCAGCCGCTCGGCGATCCGCCGCCGCACCGGCAGCGGATCCCATGGTGACTGGTTCACGAACTGCTGCAGGGCCTGCATGTTCCCGTCCGGCAGACGCTCCGCCATCGGCTGGACCGACTTGCGCCGGCCGTCCAGCATCAGACCACGCACATAACACGCACCCCACCGCCGCTGATCCCGCCGCGGCAACGAGGCAAACACATCGGCAGCGAACCCCGCCAACTCACCCCGGAGCCGTTCCACCTCCCCCAACTTCACCTGGAAGACTGCCCACCACCAACCGAGATCACTCAACGTAACGAAGCACACCGGAGTATCGGGCTGTCGCCGGATGCGATCGCTGAACTCATGCCGGGGTTGAGGCGTTGTAGCACGAACAGCATCAAGCACGCCTCACTTCAGCTGCGGTGGCGGGCTGTAGGGGCCGGGGCGAAGCCAAGGTTCGTCTTCGTCGAACGGCTGAAGCCACGCTGGTGAGTCTGCGTCATGGCACCACTCATGACGTGCTGGCCTGCTGATCCAATGTCGACCGCCGCCATCACCCGCGCCATCGGCGAGGTGCGTCCCCTACTTGCGCAGCGGGGCTACGCGAGGGCATCCGCTGGCCTACCTCGCCGGGTCATCGAGCACCTCTGCGCCGGCGGCTGAGCCGGGATCATCTAGTGCACGGAGACTACGTCCTGCGCCCGGCGGCTCGCACTGGTCCAGCTGTCGTCTGACAGCTCGTTCATGGAGATGCTCCCGGCTGCTAGCTATCTGGCATGGGTGCGCAGACCGGCGGACACGTAGTGACACGCCCGGGTGTTCACTCGGGCGTAGGTCCGCGTTCCCCGGACTGACCGTCGTCTTGCTCTGGTTTTCTGAGCCGGTGGCTTGACGTGAGCAGTAAATTGGTTCAATATTCTGCTACTTAACTATCTCAATGATTGTGGTGGGGATGCGGTACCACGTCGAGAGACGCCGCGGGGTCGCGGCGTACCAGCAGATCGTCGACCAGACCAAACGGGCCATCAGGTCAGGCGAGTTGGGGGTGGGGGACCGGTTGCCCACAGCCCGCGAGGTTGCGGAGAGCTGTGCGGTGAACCCGAACACCACGCTCAAGGCGTACCGGGAGTTGGAGCGAGAGGGGGTCGTGGAGCTGCGTCAGGGGGTCGGCACCTTCGTGTGCTGGGCTCCGGCGCGGATGGGTCCTGGGCAGGACTCGCCGTTGTACAGCGAGCTCGCGGACTGGATCGGTCGGGCCCTGCTCGCCGATCTCGACCATGACGACATTCGAGGTCTAGTCGAACTTGCCTTGGAGAAACAGTGCGGCCTGGTGGAGAAGCCGAGGCTCATAGGTACGGAAGAAACGGGACGGTGAAAGGCGATGGGTCCAACCACACGCAGGATGGACGCCGCTGAGGCACAGACCGCGCTGGAAGTGCGAGGCGTGGGACGGCGTTTCGGACGGAATTGGGTGCTGCGGAATGCAACATTCCGCCTGCCGGCGGGACGAGTCTGCGGGCTGGTGGGACCTAACGGCGCGGGAAAGACGACACTGCTGGAGATCCTGGCGGGGCTGCGGGCGGCGACCGAGGGACAAGCCACGGTGTTCGGTGCACCAGCTGGCAGCCTGGGAGCCAGGGAGCAGACCGCGTTTCTCGCCCAGGAGAAGCCGCTGTTTCCGCGGTTTACGGTCGCCGAGACCCTGCGCCTGGGGCAGGAACTCAATCCCCACTGGGACCAGCGCATGGCGGAGAACTTCGTGCGCGCCGGAAATGTCCCCCTCGACGCGCCCGTGGGACGCCTCTCAGGCGGACAGCGCACCCGTGTCGCCCTCGCGCTAGCTCTGGGCAAACGGCCCGATCTGATTCTGCTGGACGAACCCATGGCCGACCTTGACCCCCTGGTTCGACAGGAGACCACCGCAGCGCTCTTGGGCGAGGTGGCCGAAAGGGGCATCACCGTCGTGATCTCCAGCCACCTCGTTTCCGAGCTGGACACGCTGTGCGACTACCTCCTGCTCATGACCCAGGGCGGGCTACGTCTGGCCGGGGACGTGGACGAGATCATCAGCGTGCACCGCCTGCTGAGCAGGCCCAACGACGCGATGTCCGCGCTCCAGGGTGGCCTGCCTGCCGGCCTTGAGCACCACACGGTCGTCGAGGCCCACTGGGACCGGCACTACACGAATGTCCTGGTGCGACCGCAGGGCCCCATCGACAGCACCTGGCAGATCAGCGCGCCCACTCTGGAGGAGGTCGTGCTTGCATACCTGCGGCAGGGCGATTCCATCCCCCTGATCAGCCCACAGTCTCACGTTGTCGGCATGAGTCCGGAGAGCGCGGCATGACCACTACTACCAACACCCGGGTTAATTCGGGCACCGTGCGTCCAGCGTCCCGTCGCGGCCTGCGTGGCGTGCCCTGGCTCGTCTGGCGTCAGCACCGGACAACCTTCGCAGTCCTGCTTGCCGTTGCCGTGGTAGTGGTCGCCGCTCTGTTGTGGCTGCGCGGTCAGCTGGCAGACGCCCTGGCAGTCGTCGCTACGGGAGACGAGTCGCCCGCGGCACAAAGGGCGGTGGAGACCAGCGTGGCAAGGCTTCAGCCCGCCGGACTACTGTTGGCCTGCTTTCCCCTGCTGACCGGCGTGTTCGTGGGTGCACCGCTGTTCGCCGGTGACCTGGAGAACGCCACCGCCAAGCTGGTCGGCGTCCAGACCCGTAGCCGGTTCCAGTGGGTCGCCGCCAAACTCGGGATGGCGGCCTTGGTGACCGTGCTAATGGCGCTCAGTACGGGACTGACCATGAAGAGCCTGTGGATGGTGGGCCACGCCCACGCCCAGGCTCCCCGCTTCACCGACGCGGTAATCTTCGACACTACGGGCCCCGTGGCCGTGGCCCTCGCACTCTGCGGACTTCTCCTCGGCGCTACTGCGGGCCTGCTGCTGGGGCGTACCCTCCCGGCCATGGTGACCACGTTCGGGGCCATGGTGGCCCTGGCCATAACCTGGAGCCTCGTCCGGCCCATGTTCGGCACGACGACAATCGTGACCACCTCGGGCGGCCACGTCAACGAGGCGGACAGGCCCCCCTTGCCCGTCGGCTCGATCGAGGTCGACACCTCGTACATCGCCTCCAACGGATCCCTGCACGGCTGGGGCGCCTGCACGGACGTGGCCGACCGGGTCGCCTGCCTCCGGAACAAAGGCATTGTCGGCTGGTCCATGGAGTACCTGCCGCTGTCCCAGCTCGGTCCCATGCAGTGGGCTGCAACCGGTGCCCTGTCCCTCTTGATCGTACTCGTCGCGGCCCTGACCGTCCACGCCGCTCGGCGCACTCTCCGCTGACAACCCCTGAGGTACCGGCGCCGCGCCGACAGTCCGCGGTGCCGGTACTTCGCAGTGCCCAGAAAAAAAGATGTCTTGAAGCGCACGAGACAAGCGACGGCCGCTGCCGTCGCCCTCGCCGCTACGGCCTTGTTTCGGCGGGACGGCCGCCGCAGCCCAGAGCCCACCGGCAGGGACCGCAGTCGGCGACGGGTGGGATCCAGACTCGCGTCTAGTTTGCGTCAGGTGCCGCGTCCGGCGGTCCCAAGAGAACGGTCACCCTCATCACGGGTGACAAGGTGACCCTGGACGCCGCCGGACGGGTCGCCGGCGTGCGAGCTGCCAAAAGTCGCGAAGACCTGGCTTCCGGATATCCCCGGCCGCCGACTGCAACCTCTACGCAGTGCCGCGGACGCCGGACAACTGATCGCGAACGGCCGGCGGACCGGCGGCTGTTCGATGTGACGCTACTGGCCCAGCCGGGGCACGACGACGATGCACGGTCCGATCTCCCGCTGATCGTCACCTACGCCAAGGGGAGTTCCGACGCGGCCCGCGCACTGTCGGACTCTGGTGCCCAGGTCCGTCGGGACATGCCCAGCCTCAACGGCGAGGCCCTGAGGGCTCGCAAGTCCGAGGTCGCGGCACTGTGCCGCACCCTCACTGGCCGCGGCGCGGCCTCGCGCTCCACGCTCTCGGCCGCTTCCTCGAAGGTCGAGAAGATCTGGCTCGACGGCAAGGTCACGGCGAGCCTGGACCGCAGCACTGCGCAGATCGTCGCCCCCTCGGCCTGGAAGGCCGGTCACGATGGCAAGGGGGTCACCGTCGCCGTGCGGGACACCGGGGTGGACGCGACACACCCGGACCTGAAGGACCGTGTCAACACTGAGAAGAATTGCACAGACTCCCCGGACACACCGTTGACCGGGAGGGCCACGGGACGCACGTGGCCTCGATCGTCGCGGGCTCCGGGGCCCGTCGGGCGGCAAGTACCAGGGCGTCGCGCCCGGAGCCCGGCTCATCATCGGCGAGGTGCTCGGCGACTCCGGCTCGGGCAACATCTCCGGTATGCAGTGGGCCGTCGACCAGGCGCCGAGGTGGTCGACCTCATCCTGGGAGCGGAGGACACACCAGGGGACCGACCCGATGGAGCAGGCAGTGAGCTATTTTAGAGACGTGCATCCTGGAGGCCACGGGGCTCACTTCTCTCGTCCAGAAGCTGGAGAACGTTCTGGTGCAGTCGCCCCCCGGACCCCGGCGCGGGACCAGATGGCGAAGCGGCAGTGCAAAGTCGACTTCTATGCTCCGAAGCACGGTGGCAAAGCCCGCCAGGCGCAACCGCTGACGAGCACGTAGGGGGCCCCGCCGCCCTGCGGACGTACCCGTGCAGGCGGCAACAGCGGTCTCACCAACTCCAACAAGCCATCCGGAACGATCCATCCCCAACGCCCACTCGCCATGCCCAACCCAACAGTCAATTGACCAAGTGGGACACCGTCTTACAGGTCATCTCATTTGGCGAGTCGGCGATAGCAGATGAGGGTGCAGGCGATGCTGATGAAGGCCAGGAAGTGGCTGGCTTTGCGTTCGTAGCGTCTGTGGAGGCGGCGGCAGCCGGCGAGCCAGGCCATGGTGCGTTCGATGGTCCAGCGGTGTCGGCCCAGGCGCTGGCTGGAGTCCGTCCCCTTGCGGGCGATCCGGGGTGTGATGCGTCGGTCGCGTAACCATCGCCGCAGGTGGTTGTAGTCGTAGCCCTTGTCGCCGTGGAGCTTGCCGGGCCTGCGCCGTCGTCGGCCGCGCCGGGACCGGATCGGCGGTATGCCCTGCACCAACGGGATCAGAGCCTGGCTGTCGTGGACGTTGGCGCCCGAGATGCCGACGGACAGGGGCAGACCGGTCCGCTCGGTAATCAAGTGGATCTTCGAGCCGTACTTGCCCCGGTCCACAGGATTCGGACCTGTCAGCTCCCCCTTTTCATGGCCCGCATGTTCACCGAGTCGATCGCGCAGCGGGACCAGTCCAGCTCGCCAGGGGCACCCAGCTCGTCGAGGATCAGGCGGTGGAGCTTGGCCCACACCCGGGCCTTCGACCACTCGGTGAACCGCCGGTGGGCTGTGGCTCCCGACGGCCCGAACGACGCGGAAGGAAGTTGCTGCCAGGTGCAGCCCGACGTCGCGACGAACACGATCGCGGCCAGCACTTCCCGGTCCCCGTGTCGGCGTCGGCCACCGCCTTGCGGACGGGTCGGCGCCTCCGGAACCACCCGCTGGAACAACTCCCACAGCTCATCCGGCACCAGCCGCTCCACGATCCCCACGCCGGCAGATTACCGAACAAACCAAATGAGATGACCTGT